>CAWVXN010000051.1:0-11315 GCA_963933695.1 uncultured Myxococcales bacterium
AGTCTGGTCTACGGAAGTGCGGCTGCGCTGGTGGCAGGATTGGCGGCCATCTGGGCCTTCGTTCGGATGCTCGAAGGCGGGCGGTTCTACCTATTCGCCGGGTACGCTTGGACGGTGGGCGGACTCTTCCTACTCTGGACCCTGGGCCGGGGTTAGCTCCAGACAAGGGGCAGGGATTGGATGTCCCGGATGCCTGGGCTGTAGACGGGGACTTCGCCTTCGCGAATCCTGTAGTTCGGAATGCGACGGTGCCACTCTTCCATCCCGACCCGGAGTTCCATCCGGGCAAGGTGGGAGCCCAGACAGCGATGCGCGCCGGCTCCGAAAGCAATGTGACGGTTGCGCGCCCGGTCAAAGTCGACTTTGTCGGGTGTTTCAAATTCGGAGGGATCAATATTCGCTGCTCCGAGTAGCAGCAAGATCATCTCGCCTTCCTTGATCGAGGTCCCCGCGATTTCTACATCCTGCTTGACCAGGCGAGGGATGGCTGAGACAGGCGTTTCCCAACGCAACATTTCCTCGATGGCAGGCTCCAGGGAATTGGGCTCACGGGTGATCCTCTCGCGCTGACTGAGATTGGCCGCGAGGTAGGCGGTGCAACAGCTGAGGGTGGCCGTGACCGTGTCCAATCCCGCGAGGATGAAGAGGAACGAAATGTCAAGAATTTCGTTTCGACTGAGTTTTTCTCCGTCGAGTTCAACGCGGGTCAGGTAGCCCATGAGGTCATCTCGGGAAGTCTTCTCGCTCTCACGAATCAAGTCCTCGAAATAAGCGTAAATCTGTTTTCCTGTTGAGGCCCGGATGACATCGGCCTCCTCCAGATCCAGCGGGTTCTTCGCTTGGGTCTGGGGCCGAATGATGCCGTCCTTGAGGTCTATTAGAAGAGAGAGATCGCTTATGGGCAGGCCAAAGAGGTGGAGAAAGGCCTGGCAAGGCAGAGGCACCGCATATTGTTTGCTGAAATCGCAGGCTCCCTCTTTTGAAAAGGAGTCCAACAGCTCGTTGGCAGAGGCACGCAGTGCGGGCTCGAACTCGGCCATCCGCTTTCGAGAGAAGCGGGGGTCGAGGATCTTCCGGTAACGGGTCTGCTCAGGAGGGTCGATCTGCTGGGGAATCATCGGACGGTCGGTGCCCAGGGACATTTGTTCCGCCATGTCCGAGGAGAAGATCGTCGGATTGCGCAAGCAGAACATAACGTCGTCGTAGCGCGAGATGACCGCCGCGTTGGTGAATGGCATGCGAAGCACCGGTCGCTCGTCGACCATGCGCCGATAGGCGGCGTGGGGACAGGCAACGACTTCCGGGGAAAACAAGTTCGGGAAGTCATCCTCTGGAAGGTCTGAGGGAGGTTCGTTGGAAGTCATGAGCACTCCTCCTCGACAAGTGCGGCCAAGTAGGTGCCTCAGCGGCCGCGCCCCGATTCTAGAGCCTGGCCCGTGGATGCGAAAGCCCCGGAACTAGTCCCGTCGCAGGCTTCCTATCCCGACGAGTCCCAGGCCGAGGAGCAGCGCGGTGGAAGGCTCGGGAACGAGTACCCAGCCCGCGGCGATCGGATCGAAAGCTGTCGTCTCATCATAGAGAGAGGCGCCTGTGAAGTCTGTATAGATGTCGTACTTGACGTTGCCGCCCAGGGAGATCATGAAACGGGTCGAATGAAAATTACTGCCCCTGACATCGAGGGTTTCGAGAGAATCGAAGCTCGTACCGAGGAGCAGCACCCCCGCGAAGTTTGTCCCGAAGAGGTTGGTGTTCATGAGCCCTGCGCCAGACATAGACGCGTTTTCGAAATTCGCAAATCGGAGGTTTCCGCCGTTGAGGTTTGCACCGATGAGGTTCGCATCGCTGAAGTCAGCGTGTGCAAGGATCGAGTTGGTGAGAGTCGATCCCATCAAATTCGCGTCGGAGAGGTCGGCCTGAAACAGGTCGCTTGAGGGGAGGTAGGTACCCGGGGCGACGACTCCGGGTTGGAGGTCTTGCCCCGAGTAGGCGTGGATTCCACCCGAAGTGGACAAGATGGTTCGGGTAGAAGGGCTATCGGTGAGCCGGTACGAATTCGCTTGGGCAGTCACGCCGGTGATCACCCACACGGTGGCGGCCAATAGTGCACAGAAGAAACGGTTGAGATATCGCATGGAGTCGCCCTTTCCCAGTGAGAAGTAACGCTTTGTAAGGGCCATTGGGAGCGGGAAAGTGACGAAAAGATTCGCGATAAAGTTCTGATTTTGTTGTGTTTTTACTTCAATAGGAAATTTTCTAGTGAGACTGGAAACGTTCGACCTGGATTGGAATTGAGTTCCAGTCCAATTGTATTTGTGACGCTAAAGAAAAAACGAGCCCAGAAAGCGAATGCTTTCTGGGCTCGTTTTTTTGAGATTCGTTTTTCGTCCGAAGCGAAGTTTCGACCCGGGTGTTCGGATTGGGCCTTTGGGCAGCCCGGTCTTTGGCCCTTGGAGGGTCAGGGCTCGAGGATTGGATGCAGGCGCTGGGCCGGCTGGGTCTCGCGAAGCTTTTTGAGGGCCCGTGCTTCAAGCTGTCGAACGCGCTCACGGGAAAGTCCCAGGGACTGTCCAATTTGTTCCAGGGTGTGTTCTTCCTCCCCAGCAAGCCCGTAGCGAAGGCGCAGGATCAGTTGCTCGCGAGGGGTGAGTGCGCCAATCAAGGTTCCGACACCGGTCCGCATTCGGTCGTCATCGATTCCGCCATCGGGGAGTGATGCGCCCTGATCGGGCACGAAGTCCTCCAGGCGCTTCTCAGTTCCGGCCACGTTCGATTCCAAGGAAATGGCTTCCCGGGAAAGTCGATCCAGGGCCTCAAGGGAATCGGTGTCCGACCCAAGGGCTGGCGCGAGTTCTGCTGGGGTCGGATCACGTCCGAGCTTCCCCGTCAGTTCTGCGCGCACGCGTTGGCTCCGTTGCAGCCGATCGTGCACGTGAGAAGGAAGCCGAATGGTTCGGGAATGGTTCTGGATTGCTCGCACGAGCGCCTGACGAATCCACCAGACCGCGTAGGTGGAGAACTTGAAGCCGCGGCGGTGGTCGAATTTCTCCACCGCGCGGATCAGGCCCAGGTTTCCCTCTTGGATCAGGTCGGGAAAAGACAGTCCCAGATTGCGATAGTCCTTCGCGATAGCGACAACCAGCTTCAAGTTGTGCTCGATGAAGCGGTTCTTCACCGTGGTCATCTGGTCGTGGGCATCCTCGACCGCGTTGGCCAGTTCAAGCATGCGCTTACGCGGAACTCCGACCTCTCGCTCAAGTTCGGCAAGCCGCTTGGTTCGTTTGCGAGTGCGGCGCATCTCCTTGGACTGGGCGAGAACGGCATCCCGCAACTCCACGAGAATGGCGAGGGATAGTTGAGCCCCGTGCATTTCCTTGGAAATTTTGCCGTCCAGTTTTTCCAGTGGCGCGGTGTATTGGTCGCCCGCTTTTTCGAATTTCTTAACGCGATCTTCGAGGAGGGTGCGAAGCTGCTTGACCGCCCGTTCGACACGGGCAGCGATCTCGCCGGTCTCTTCGTCGCCCGACGACTCGGAAAGTTTGGCGCCGGTATGCGAGAGGGCCCGCAGGGCGTCCCACCGTTCTACCACATGGCGGGAGGTACAGGGGATGGCGTAGAGCGACTCCCGCAAATCAGCGGTGGCCGCCTCAAGGTCTTTGGCGAGGTACACCTCTTCTTCGCGCTTCAGGGTGCGGGTTCCGCCGATTTCCTGAAAATACGATTCAAGGGGACGGCGCTCTCGGCCGGGGTCGAGTTCATCCGCTGCAACGACGGGTGTGGCGCCCATGACGGCGGGTGCCGGTGTGGCATCGCTTGCTGTGGCTTTGGTCTGGTTCTCAGTGGTCACTTTCCTAACCTCTCGATACTCTGGTGCAATTCCAAGCCGATCGGATACCGCCCAGGGTGGAATGGTTTCAAGCCGTTGGTTCTACTGTCCTACTTGTTCGAAAAATCGAAGTTCTTAGTGCCCTAGGACTCCGAATGTGATTTTCAAAGCCTCGGCAGAGCCTCGTCAGGAGCCAATCCCGAAACTGTCGAATTCGGGGATCCCTTGATTGTCTGCCCTTGATTGTCTGCCCAAGATTGTCTGCCCAAGATTGTCTGCCGCAATTGGCTACCGGACTTCATTCAACGCCTCCGGCCTGCGCCGAGTTAGGTCCGATCGTTCTTGTTGCTTCTATCATGCCTGCCTGCCCGTATGAGACCGCCCGTATGACTTGCTCGTATGACTGCCACTTGGCCCTAGGGCCACTCGGCTCCGCAACTCAACCGTGGCTCAGTTTCTGCACGGTCTGATCAACCGTGCGGATCTGGCAGGTCTGATGCGCAACTTCACCCCTACGGGGAATCTGGTTTTAGCGTACTCGGTGCGGGGGGGGCCTAGTGATTAGGATACTGAGCTTTCTTGTGCCCCTTGGCAATTGAATTCTGTACATGTGAGAAAATTTGCAGGTGATTGTCTTTAATTGGGCTGATTTTTTAGAATCTGCGGAGTAACGGCCCAGTTCGAGTGAAAGCCCTTGGTCGGGGTGGGAGTGTAAAAGGTTTGCCCCCCCTTGGGAAGACTGCGGGGAAGGCTAAGTGGGTGTAATTGGCTGGTTGCTGTTTTGGTATCGGTCAATCGCCTCCAGATCCCAAGTGGGTTGTATCCTTTTGACCCCGTTTCTGGTCCGTGAGTTCTCATGAGTTTCGTTTCGGTCGAAGGTTTCTGTCGCTTTGAGGGGCACCCGCAAGTGATCGGCAGATGGACCAGAACGCCGGCGAGGAATTGGCGCGAGGCTGGATGCGCGCAGTCGGCCAACCTTGATCCAGATTCCGGGGTGGGTGGCACCGGGGCCAGTGGGGCTATTAGAACGGCCAGACTTTGGGAATCGTATAGAGGGCAACCCCTGCGCAAATCAAGTTCAGCGGGATTCCCACTCGGATGAAGTCCTTGAAACGATAGTTGCCCGCCCCATACACAATCAGGTGAGTTTGATAGGCGATGGGCGAGACGAAGCAACACGTCGAGCCAATTGCCAGGGCAATGATGAAAGGCCGGGGGTCGGCGCCCACCTGCGCAGCCAAGGCGACGGCGATGGGGAACATGATGGCGACGGCTGCCGTGTGATGCAGGAGTTCGGCCATCACCATGCAGAGGCAGTAGATGATGATCAGCGCACCGAGGGGGCCGAGTCCCTGGGCGACTCCGAGGATGGACTGGGCAATCCAGTCGGCCGCGCCGGTCTTGGTCATGGCCTGGGCGATTCCCAGGCCTGCGGCGATCACCACGAGGATTGACCAGGGGACGCTCTCCCGGGCCTTGGCCGGGCTCACACAGCGGGTCGCGAGCATGATGCCGACGGCGACGAAGCCCGCCAGGGTGATGGGCACAAGTCCGGTGCTGACGACAAGCACCATGGCGACTAGGACAGTCAGAGCCACGCCTGCCCGGTTGAAACGAGGTTTTTCGCTTCCCGGGAGTTCGCTGGCCAGATAGAAGTCGGGGCTGTTGCGGTTGTGTCGCATGAAATCCGGCGAGGACTGCATGAGCAGGGTGTCGCCGGGTTGGAGCACAATCTCGCCAATCTTGCCGGGAACGCGCTCGGCGTTTCGATGGACCGCGATCACCGCAGCATCGTATGTCGAGCGAAAATTTGATTCGCGAATACTGATGCCTACCAGAGGGGACGAGCCGGAGACCACGGCCTCCACCAGGCCATGGGAGTGGGTCGGTGAACCTTCTCCGTCGTGCTCTTCTTCGGCGAGAGGCACTAGGCCACGGATCTTGTGCAGGTCCACAATGGTGGAGACGACACCGGCAAAGACCAGGCGATCCTCGGCCTCGATCACGACTTCCGGTCGAACGGGCGTGATGATTCGCCGTTGGCGTTCGATTTCTACCAGGAAGAGCCCGGGAAGATGACGAAGTCCGGCACCCTCCACTGAATCCCCAACAAGGGGACAATCCGCCTTGACCACCATGGTCGTCACGTATTCCCGGCGTCGGTCGCCCAGGGTGTCGGAGGGCAGCTGGCGGTTGGGTAGCAGCCGCGGGGCAACGAAAATCAAGTAGGCGCTGCCCACGATGGTGATGGGCAGGCCCACCGAGAAGAGTTCGAAGAATCCCAGGGGCTTCATCTGGCTATCGCGAACCAGGCCGTCGACGACCAGATTGGTGCTGGTGCCGATGAGGGTCAGGGTACTGCCCAGAATCGAAGCGTAGGACAAGGGGATCAGGAAATGGCTGGCCGAGAGTTGGTTGCGCCGTGCCCAGTCGATCACCGAGGGCGTCATCATGGCCACGATGGGCGAGTTGTTGAGAAAACCCGAGAGCGCCGCAACGGGCAGGGTGATTCGGCCGATGCCTTGGCGAACGGTCCGGGCCGACGCCAGCAGTCGCCCCACAGTGAGATCCAGAGCACCCGTTTCTCGAACGGCGGCAGAGAGCATGAAGAGAACGCCCACCATGGCGACCGCAGGGTTCGAGAAACCAGAAAAGGTCTCCCGGGGCGTCAGTATTCCGGTGATCCCCAGACTGATCAGAGCGGCCATCAAGACCAAATCCGGGGAGGCCACCTCCCGGACCAGAAGGCCCATAGCAATCACCACCACCGCTAGGGTAAAACCGATCTGCCAATCCATTTGGTGGCAACGATAACTGCTTGCAGTCATTAGCGGCAAGGGTGGAACTCACTCCCGGGCATTGGCGCCCGAATGCGGCACACTGGACCCATGGTCGCAACGAGTTGGGCATTCAGCGAGCGGGAATTCTACCTGGCGGAATTTCGCGGTCGGACCTTGGGCATTGCCCTGGCCCAGGCCCCTTCGGAATCGACGGAGAGTCTGGCCTCGGTGATTTCCGAACTGGCGAAGAACGGCACGCGCTGCGTGGTCCTCTCGCCGGTTCGCGCGCTGCTGGACGAGGTGGCCGGCGTCGTGATCGAGCCCGATGCCGAAAGTGGCTGGATTGGAGAAATTTGGCGCGGACTACGCGACGGCCTGTGCGTTGGCCTGTTCCTCTCGGAGGAATCGGCTGGGAACAAAGGCCCGGGGGCATTTGCGGGCCACTGCCGTGCAGCGGTCCTCGCGTTGAGGCTTGCGAAGTTGGTCTGGGTCGATAGCCGGGGCTCGCTCCGGGACGCCGCCGGCCAGCGGATCTCGCTGCTCGACCTTTCGGACCTTTCGGACCTGTCCGACCTCTCCGGGGAGGGCCGGTCTCCCGCGCTTGATTCCCAGATAGACAGGGCGCTGGTGGAGGAATTTCGCTGCCTCCTCGAGGGCGGGATTGCGTCGGTCAACATCTGTTCCCAGGCGGGATTGGCCGACGAGCTCTTTACCTACGCGGGTTCGGGAACCCTGCTGACCCAAAATCGTTATCTCGATGTTCGGCCGCTGGGAGTGGACGACTTTGATGCGGCCACGGACCTAATCGCTCGGGGGGTCGATGAGGGCTTTTTGGCTCCGCGCAGCGAGGCCGAGGTCGAAGCCGCGCTGGGACGCGCGTTTGGTGTTTTCGTCGAAGGGCGATATTTGGCTGGAATCGGGGCGCTGGTTGGCTATGAGACCGAGCGAGTGGCTGAAATCGTCAGTCTGTACACGGTGACGCGCTTTGCGGGAGAGGGCGTGGGTGGGCACTTGGTGAGCTTTGCGTTGGAACTCGGGCGTGCGGCCGGCTACGCCCAGGTCTTCGCCTGTACGACCTCTTCTCGGGTCGAGCGCTTCTTCCTTCGACAGGGTTTCGAGAGCGTGGCCCAGGCGGATATTCCGGAATCGAAGTGGAGGAATTATCCCCCCGAGCGCCGGGATCGGGTTCGCTGTCTCGTGCGGGGGCTCGACTAGTCCTTGATTAGCCCTTGACTAGATAGGGGACGGAGGCGCCAGGGCGGGCGCGGGATGCCGGTCGGAGCATCCGGGGCGTGGCCGAAGCTTCTTCCCATGGATGGCGGCTCCGATAAAGGAGCCAAGTGGACTGTAAGCCGGGTTCTGTCCCGATCCGGCGTTACCGCCGATCCGGTGAAGATCATTCCTCTAGGCGCCGTGTTGCCACGGCGCTCAAGCACTCTAACCCGGGCACTCTGCAAACTCCGAAGAGCGTGCAATCGGACGAGCCGTCCTCGACAGTGCCCCTATTCAAGCTTGCTCCGGGAAGGGCTTGCCTCGCCGCCGGTCACCCGGCTGTCGCGCGTGGGCTCTTACCCCACGATTTCAACCTTACCGGGCGGACGCTAGGCGCCCGCCACGCCGCCTCGTCCCTTGCGGGGCAGGGCGCCGCTCTTCGGCGGTGTAATTTCTGTTGCGCTTTCCCTCGGGTCGCCCCGGGTCGGTGTTACCGACTTCCCTGCCCTATGGAGCCCGGACTTTCCTCCCGCGGACAATGAGCGTCCGCCGGCGATCTTCCGTCCACCTCCGACCGGCAACGAGCGAAGCTAGCGGATCTGCCCGCAGGAGCCCAAAGACCCTGACGCGAAAAGGGATTTATAACAATCCGGATGTCCGGGATTCCCCGGGGTGGGCTACGGGTTGATATAAGGTTGACACTTCATTGAGTATCAATTAGATACTCAACCCGTGATCGAATCAGAATCCCCAGTTAAATCCTCCCGAACCGGCCAGCGCCCGAGTATTCCTCGGCCCGGAGAAATCTTTGATCCCGTAGCCCGGGGCCTTGAGGTCATCGGGGACCGGTGGACCCTGGTCCTCGTGCGCCAACTTCTCGGGGGCCCGAAGGGTTTCCAGGAATTGCGCGTCCGAACGGGCATTGCGCCGCGGGTGCTCTCCCTGCGCCTCAAGCAACTGGTGTCGGATGGTTTCGTCGAGACCCAGACCCAGGGCACCCGGTCCCTCTATGCGGTTTCGCCTCGCGGACGATCCCTCGAGCCGATCATCGCGGCCACTGCGCGCTGGTGGGTCCATCATGGCATTGAGGATCTCGAGATCGACACCCAGCGGTTTACCGAGACCTCGGCGCAATCGGTGGTGGAAGCATTGCCCTTCCTGTTGCGTGAGGAGCGGGCCTCCGGGACGACGGTCACCTTCGAGATTCGTTTGACGGGGGAGGGCGGCGGGGTTTGGGCGGTGGAAATTCACGACGGTCAGTGCGACGTCCGAACGGGTTTCGCCGACCGCGCGGACGTGCGTTACACCGCCGAAGCCCGAACCTGGTGCGCGGTTGCCCTCGGGTTGCTCGACGGCCGGGATGCGGTGAAGCGCGGACTGATGACCAAGGACGGGGCCAGCCAGGCCATGGACCACTACTTCTACCAGGTTTCGAGTCGCGGGGTCGACGCCGCTGCATTGCTGGGCGCAGACGCGGCCGACGAGGAATCCGGGGACACAACGACCGGGTCAGGCGAATAGCCGACCCTCTATAAGAGGAGCACGTAAGAATGATTTCATTTGGTCTTTCGGAAGAACAGGAACTGATCCGGGACACGCTGCGCGAGTTCGCCGCAGATGTCCTTCGTCCCATTGGGCGGGAATGCGACGAGACCTCGTCGATCCCCGAGGATGTCCTCCAGACGGCTTGGGAGTTGGGGTTGACCAGCACTCAGATTCCCGCCGAGTACGGAGGCGGGGGCGAGGCCCGGGCCATGGTGACCAACTCGATTGTGCTGGAGGAACTGGGCTACGGAGACGCAGCCCTGGCCCTTGCCCTCGCTGCGCCTTCTCAGTTCGCCAATGCCATTCTCGACCACGGCACCGATGAGCAAAAAAAGCAGTACCTCCCGCTCTTCTGCGGTGAAAAGTTTCACATGGCCTCATTGGCGTTGCTCGAGCCCGGCCCGGTGGCCGAACCCATGCGTCCTCGAACCCTGGCCGAGCCCAAGGGAGACGGTTGGGTGCTCTCGGGCCAGAAGTCCTTTGTGGTGCTCGGCGATCAGGCGAGCCACTTCCTGATATTTGCCCGCAACTCAGATCGGGTCGATGCGTTCATCGTGGCCCGAGATGCCGAGGGCCTGAGTATCTCAGAGCCCGAACTCAACATGGGGCTGAAGGGGCTCACCACCGTGGGTCTCGAACTCGAACGCGTTGAGGTGAGCGCCGCAGATCGCCTGGGAGGCGAGAGCGGCTGCGATATCGCGCAACTGGTGAACAGCAGCCGGGTTGCCCTGTGCTCGGTTTTGCTCGGCCTTTCCCGAGCGGTTCTCGACTTCTGCATTCCCTACTCGAAAGATCGCGTGGCCTTCGACGAGCCGATCGCCAAGAAGCAGTCCATTGCTTTTCGACTGGCGGAAATGCATATCGAATGCGAAGCCATGCGAAACCTGATCTGGCAGGCGGCGAGCTATCTCGAGCAAGGGCAGAAAGCCGACGCCCAGGCCCGCTACGCCCGAACCTACGTCAATGAAAAATCGCTTTGGATCGCGGACAACGGAATCCAAGTGCTCGGTGGTCACGGTTTTATCCGCGAGCACCCGGTGGAGATGTGGTTCCGCCACGCGCGCACTCTGAGCGTTCTCGAGGGAACCGCGGGCCTCTGAGCCTCCGCCCAAGACGCCCGGCCCTTCATGACTTTCGCCCGCGAACTCACGCGGGCCCCAGCGATTAAAGGAATCACCCGAATGATTGATTTTACCTTGACCGAGACCGACCAGGCGATCGTGGACTACAACCGGGCGGCGGCGCTGATCTGCCGCAAGTACGCCCGCTATTACGACGAGAACGAGCACGAAATGGCTCCGGAGGTTCTGCCCGAGGCCGAGGCCTTCTACGGCGAAACTCCCCTCCCTCCCCGGGGTGGCTCCGAGGACACGTCGCCTCCGGTGATGATGGCCCTGCACGCGATGATCTCCCATTGGGGGGACTACACGATTCGCTTGAAGCGAAGCGGCGGCGGCCTGGGCAACGCGGCCCTGTCGGCGGCGGGTACCCCGGAGCAACAGAAGAAGTGGGGCGACCTGGTTCTTTCTATGGCGATCACCGAGCCCGGTTGTGGCTCGGATCCCTCCCGGGTTTCCACGAGCGCGGTGCTCGACGAAGCCACCGACGAGTGGGTGATCAACGGCGAGAAGATCTTTGTCACCACGGGAATCCGCGCCGAGGCGGTGGTGATTTGGGCAACCCTGGACAAGTCCGCCGGCCGGGCGGGTATCAAGTCCTTCCTGGTGGAAAAGGGCACGCCGGGTTTCGATGTGCCCCACAAGGAAAAGAAATTGGGGATTCGCGCCGACGACACCGCGGCATACGTGTTCAGCGATTGCCGGATTCCCCGGGCCAACCTGCTGGGCGGTGACGAGAGCATTTCGAAGAAAACCTCGGGCGGCTTTCGTGGCGTCATGAAGACCTTCAACATGACCCGGCCCATGACCGCTGCCATGGGGCTTGGCCTCGCCGAG
>CAWVXN010000052.1:0-11156 GCA_963933695.1 uncultured Myxococcales bacterium
GTAAAGGGCGTGCTGACCTTCGCCCCGAACCTTCACCTTGCTGAACATGGGAAATTCAACGCCATAGTTCCTCTTGCAAAAAGAGCCTATTTCGGAATCGGTACCGGGCTCCTGGGCGCCAAAATCGTTGGAGGGGAAGCCCAAAACACTGAATCCCTGACCTTTATATTTTTCATAAAGCGCCTCGAGTCCTTCGTATTGCGGCGTATACCCGCACTTGCTCGCCGTATTCACGATAAGAAGAACCTGCCCCCGGTAACTCTCAAGCGATTCACTCGCGCCAGACAATCGCCTGGCCTGAAAGTCGAGCACCGAGTCAGTCGTGCCACCCTTCTCAGCCGCGTACGCGCCGCCCACCATCGCCACACCAAGCAGGCATGCGCAGAGGAATCCGAGAAACCCCTGGCCCGCTCGAGTTCCTCCCCAGGAGGCAGAAAAAAAATACTCAGAAGGTCCCATGGCACGGTTTCTTATAGGTTTCAATCGATCTCTCCTTCCAGCTAACGTTCTGAAGATCCGGAGAGTTCGACTCCGGGTAAGTCCTGCTCCATCAATCGTTTCAGATTCTCATTTGAGTCCGCCAGGGATTTCCGAGTTCGAAAAGCCGAGATTAGAAGCCTCAGCGGATTTTCGTGATGCGCGATGGAGAGCCTGCTGCCCATGACCCACCGGGGGAATTCTTTGAGCCATCGTGTGAGGTTCTGGTTGGTCACGACACTGGCGGATATAAAATCTTTTGAATACTCCGGGTGCGGTACTACCCGGCAAATCTCATTCATGATTTTTTCATCGGAGAATTGAGTCTCGACATACCCGATCACCGATGCACTAAAGACCTGTTGACACATGGAAAGGGATTGAAGCGTAATTCGATCCCCTTCGAAGACCGGACGGACCTTCCGCTTTGCGAGCCCATCGGCCGTACAATCCACGTGAAGAGTGCTGGGCCCGGTAGGAACCGATCCCTCCTCGAGTTCGATGGAATTCCCATGAATGCGAATGACTCGCCCCTGGCGAATGACATTTTCGATCCGGCGCAGCTCGCCCAGTTCTGCTGCGCTGACCGTCGCACAGCGATATTTCGTGGGCCAGACGTTTGCATCGAGCCTCAGAACGTTTCCCGCACCTTCCAGGACAACGAAGAGTTCCTCCAGTGTTTCGGCGTGGACGAATGCATCCATCTGCAACAAACCCTTGGCAATCGTTCCAGGTGCGAGCCTTGCCCGATCCAAAAGCCACGCATCGTTGGGCATAATCCACTGGATTCGTCCGGGTGAAACCCCCTGGCCAAGCAGGAAGAGCACCGCATCGATGCCCGTCTTCCCAGCACCGACAACGACATAGTCCGAAGGCGGATCCGCCAATTCAGAGAGGGCGTTGGGCGCTTCGAGCCAGACTCCCTCGGCCACCTCGTAGGCGGGAGGGCGGGTGGAGGGCACTTCTACTCTCATGTAAGTCGCATCAACGATCTTTCTGCGGACCTCCACCGTGGATTCGCTCTCGCGCTCCACCAGCGAACGGATTTTCCCGTCCCCGGTGTACTCGCTCTGAGAGACAAAACGAAGGCGACCCGTGGCCTTCAGCTTCTCGAGCACACGCTCGTAGTAAGCAAGCACCTCGGTACCCGAGACCAGGGCCGCCCCGCCCGGACCCAAGTCTTCGGAGTTGACCCCATAGAAGGCCGCGGGTTGATGGAGTTTCACATGGGAGTAAGCGTCATTCCAGTGCCCACCCGTCCGAGCGCGTTTGTCCACCATGACGATTTGGGCGGTTTTGTCACGGACAAGAACTTCGTCGGCAAAAGCCATTCCCATGGCCCCCGCACCGACGATCAGATAGTCCGTTTCCAACGCCTCAATCGCCATGATTTTCCTCGCCCTGGGGCCCGCTGTTGGCTATTTCGATGCGCATACGAACCCGATTGACCCCGACGGAAACCCCGATCAGGAATCCGCCACCCAGTTGCCATGGAATCCGAAGGGGACCCGTACTGTCAGGTCGATGACAGCCAGCGGAGTGCCCAGGAAATCCTGAGCGTGAAGAATCACCACTTCCGCAGTATTCCGTTCGGCATCGTGGCGATAGCTCATGATCCAGCCATCATCTTCGTCCGCGTCCGGACTGCAGGGGACGAAGACCGGCTCCTGGTACTGCTTTGAGGGCCCGTCGTCCCGATGAAGGGTTTCTCCCGTCTGCAGATCGTGTTTGAGCAGCCCCCCAAAGGGCCCGGCCGTTCCCGATGCGCCGCAATACCCGTATCGATAGGGCTTGCCCACCCGTCGTTCGTCGAGTCTTGGAAACTCCTGGGGACGATCCGATATTCGGCTTTCCTTGCTGGGCCCGCCCTTTGGATCGAGAATCCAGCGGTCAAGAGTGGGCGGTCCTTCGCCTGGACCCGTCAGATTCGATGCAAACATCTTGGGGTGCCTCACCACGTCGAGCACGACCCGGCCATCGGAATCCTCGTAGGCGTTGAGAGGGTGAAAAACAAAGCAATTCTCCACCTCGCACCAAATGATTTCATCCGCCGTTCCCTGCCGAGGCAGCAATCCGATCCGGGAGCCGTGATCCTCTTGCCAGCTATACGAGCTAGTACCGTTGCCCCCTTCGGTCGCGCCATAGACCACTGGGAAATCGAAAACGATGAAGTAGTTCTCGGTAATCGCGCAGTCATGCACCATGGGTCTTCCGGCCACCGGGATATCCACCGTTCGGACCACTTCTCCCTCGGGTGAAACAACGACGTGCTGGAGGTGATCCCATCCCGAGAAGTAGCCCACTGCGTGAAGTTCGCCGTTGTCTGGATCTCGCTTGGGATGTGCACTGAAGGGACCGGAGAGCCCGCCCCCAAAATTCGAAGAATGCACGGTTTCGAGTTCGTAGTCGAGTTCCATGGGGAACCCGCCGCCTTCGACAATCGCATAGGTTTTGCCCGCGACGTCGACCACGTTGGTATTCGCCAAGCCGCTGGAGTCTTCTCGAAAGCGCGGCCCGGTGGTCCGGGGCCACCCCTTGAAATCGCAAACCTGGTCGTCGCGAACCAGGCGACTGCGATACCACTCGGCACGACCGTCTCGAAGCCGCAAGCCATGGACAAGACCGTTCCCCGCGAACCAATGGTGATTTTCGCCCGCCGCCACCGGGTTTGGCCCGATCCGCAAAAGACGACCGGTCAGATCTTTGGGAATCTCCCCCTGAAAAGACAGGTCCCTCACCGTCTCCTCGCTTTCAACCGGCCCAAAATTTCCAGTCAAGAAGGGATTCTCGCTCATACTCGCTCCAATTTTTGGCTTCGGGGAAAAGGCTACCGCTGGCTCGCCACGATAGCGGAGTCTATGCCCGAGCCATGGGTTGGGGCTCTCCAATCCAGCAACGAGGAACCCACGGGGCAGTCGACGGGCCCCGGGTTCGGTCGCGAAATCAACTCTAAGCCTCTAACCTACGCCGATGCTTCAAGCCCCATCGCAATTGCCCGGCGGCCCTTTCCGAAGCAGCAACGCGCACCGGGCGGCAGTTCTCGCGATCCTTCTCTTGCTCGCAGTCCCAAGCACGGGGAAGAGCGCCGGGTCGGAAGAATCGAGCACTGGTGCGGGTCCCGAGCGCACGACCGGTGAGTCTCGTCTGCCCATTATTTCCATCGGCGTCGCCGAGATTGCCGTCGAGTCCGAACGCACGAAAAGAATCCTGTCGGACAGCATTTACCAGATCCGATCCGATGGCACCATCGAGACCATCGTCCTAGCGATTCCCAATCTCAGGGAGAACATCAGTGACTTCCAAGAACACTCGAGGCAGGTCCAGACCCGGGTGGCTTCGGTGCCGGAACTCGATAACCTCGCCAGCGACTGGAGTCCCATTCGCGGACAACTCAAAGCGTACGGGGATCGCCTGGACCAACGGGTGCGCCGAGTCGACCAAACCCTCGGAATAATTCGCCAGCAGCAACAGATCTGGACCGTTACCCGGATCGCCCTGGAATCACGCGAGGCTAACCAGGAAGTCATTCTCCAGATCGACCAGGTCAGCCAGGCGGTGCAGGAGGCCAAGGCGAGGGCGGACACCCAGCAGGCCGCAGGGGTCCGGCTCCAGAGCAACATCGCCAACCTAACCCAACTCATAGAAGCCGATCTTGAAAGAATTTCAGAGGCCCGCGCGGATTCCGTTGGGCGAATGTTCTCCCCCGACTCGGCACCGGTCTGGTCGACGGAATTCTGGACCATTCTGGACGGGAGCCAGATCATTCAGAAGCTCTCTTCAATCAAGGCCGGCTTGATCGAAAGCAGCCTGAAGTTCAGCCGGCGGGAAACCAAAAAACTCACCTCTTACCTGGCCCTGAGCCTGCTTCTCATCGGCCTGATGTTCTTTCTTCGCCGAAAGATCAATTTGCAACTCCCTCAAGTGGATGACATCGATGCCATTCGCGCGATGTTCGATCGCCCCATCGCCCTCGGCCTCCTGCTTTCATTTGTCGCTGCTCTTCCGATTTTTGCGGGCTCATTACGTAGCCTGGAATATGTGCTGGGTATCATCGCTGTCGTTCCCGCTGTTCTGATCCTGCGAAAGCTTCTTGAACCGGCTCTCTATCCCCTACTCAGCGTCAGCTTGGTGGTCTATTTCCTCGAGAACATTCAGGTCCTTACCCTCAACTTCCCGGCCTTCTCCCACTCGATCTTCATATTGAATTTGGCATTTCTGATCGCTGTTTCCTGGCGCTGGACTCGCCCGGGACGCCTCCCGGGATACAACGCCGGGGAACTCAGCGAGTCCGCCTCCCGGGTTCTGGGCTATGGGCTTCGGGCTATTCTTGCGGCGTCGGCTCTCGCGCTCCTGGCAAACCTGACGGGATATGTACTTCTGTCTCGACTGATTGGGGCCGCCATCGCATTCGGTATCTACGGAGCTGTCGCGCTCTACGGGAGTTCCCGAATTCTCGAGGCGTGCGCCGCCATCGCCATGGGCATTCCACCCCTCAACCAATTGGGGATGGTTCGGCGGAACAGGGCCTTCCTACTCAGGCGCACTCGGCTCATTCTTGGGCTGCTTGCCTCCTGGCTCTGGATCCGAGCCTTACTTCTCCGGCTGGAACTGTGGCCCGGCCTCGCTAACGCCTGGGAGCAAACCCTGGCCATGGAAGTCCCCCTGCCCCAGATCAGCCTTACCCTCGGCGACATCCTTGCGAGCGTCTTGGTGTTCTACGGCACGGTTTTGCTTTCGCGTTTGATTCAATTCGTGCTCACCGAGGACATCTACCCTCGGCTCGGAACGAGAGCGGGCCGGTCCAATGCCATTTCCAGTCTGATCCAATACATGGTTCTCACTCTCGGTTTCGTTTTCGCCGCCACGGCCCTTGGATTCGATGCGAACCGTTTCACTCTTCTGGCCGGTGCATTCGGTGTGGGTATTGGCTTTGGCCTGCAAACCATCGTCAACAACTTCATTTCGGGGATTATCTTGCTGACCGAACAGCCGGTGCAGGTGGGAGATACCATCGCAATGGGTCCAATTTTTGGCGAAATCCGGCGAATAGGGATCCGCTCCAGCACGGTCCGCAGCTTCGACGGCTCCGAGATCATCATCCCGAATGCAGATCTCATCTCCCAGCAGGTCACGAACTGGACGCTTTCCGACCGTAGGCGACGAATCGAGATTTCTGTGGGGGTGGCCTACGGCACCGACCCGGACCGGGTACTGGAGATTCTTTCCCAAATTGCAGAGGGCGAGGAACGAGTTCTGTCCGAACCCCGGCCCTACGGACTCTTCCGCGGCTTTGGGTCGAGTTCGCTGGAATTCGAAGTACGCGCATGGACCGATCAATTCGACGATTTCCTGGTGATCAAAAGTGCGCTCTGCGGCCGGCTTGTTGCCGCTTTTCGTGCGGAAGGCATCGAGATCCCCTTCCCCCAGCGCGATCTTCATGTTCGGAGCGTGGTCGGGACCGATTTATCCCAAGGCAGTGGCCCGGCCACACTCGACGAGAACCCCGCCTAGGGTCTCGTCTGAGGTCTGGTCCGGGGTCTGGCCTGGGGTCTGGCCCCAGATCGGGCCGGCCAAGTCGGCATATACACATAACCCGCCCTGGAAACCAGCGTCGGGGATCGGCCGTGTGCACGATGCCCGATAACCCCCGGTACGCGGCTCCAAGACCGAGAATCCTGAGATGCCCCGGGAAGCCATGCTATTTCCGACCCCACCATCCTGAATAGAGCCCGCCCGGAGGCTGACGCTCGGGCCTTCCCGGGTTAGCGTGTGCCGAGTTACACACACCACATCCGCTAAAACCAGTGGGCTAGGCTCCGCACGCTTGGCAGCCAGAAGAGCACTACGGACAGCCGCCAAAAATGCCAATACCAACGACGCCAACAAGACAAAATCAACAAGGCAAACAAGGAATGGACAAGGCGTGATGAACAGTTTCTCAAGAAAGGCATGGGGCCCGAAGGCCAGTCGCTCCGGGGCAATCGCTCTCGTGATCGTGCCGATCTTGTTCGCTGGTTGCGGCTCCGTTGAGCCCGGAAAAAAACCTATCCCAGAAGTCGTCGTGGCCGATGTCACCCAGCGCGACGTGCCCACCTACGCGGATTGGATCGGTACCGCCGAAGGCTTCAACAACGCAAGCATCCGCCCACAGGTCAAAGGCTATCTTCTCGAAATTGCCTACCACCAGGGCAGCCTGGTCGAAAAGGGCTCACTGCTTTTCCAAATTGATCCGCGTGAATTCAAGGCCCAACTCGATAGCGCCCAGGGCCAACTCGGAGAGGCCAAAGCCAAGCTCTCCAAGACCAAAACCCACGTGGCCCGCTATCGGCCCCTCGCCAAGCAGGGAGCCATCAGTCAGCAGGAACTGGACGATGCAGTCCAGAATATGTTGTCTGCCGAGTCGGGAGTTCTGAGCGCGCAGGCCCAAGTGGAACAAGCCCGCCTGAACCTGGGATGGACCCAGATCACTTCCCCCATCAAGGGAATTGCGGGTATCTCGGCGACACAGATCGGTGATCTAGTGGGCCCGGAGAGTCTTCTCGCCACGGTTTCCCAACTCGACCCCATCAAGGTCAACTTTCCCATTACCGAGAAGGCCTATCTCAATATCGTTCGGCTTTTCGGCGGCGAAACCGGAAGGAATCAACTCTCCAAAGCCGGGCCGATTTTGCAGCTCTACCTCGCCGATGGGTCGCTCTGGCCCGATCGGGGGACGCCCTTCGTTCTCGGCAGAAATGTGGACGAAAAAACGGGAACCATCCTGATCGAAGGACACTTCCCCAACACCAGCAACGTCTTGCGACCCGGTCAATTCGCTCGGGTACGGGTGGACACGGGTACCCAGAAAGATGCGCTGCTGATCCCCCAAAAGGCAGTCAGCGATATCCAGGGGAAATACCTCGTATCCGTCGTTTCGCCCGAGAATGTCGTCGAAGTCCGTTCGGTCGAGGTGGGCGAAACCGTTTCCGAAAATTGGATCATCACCAAAGGCATCAAGGCCGGAGAGCGCGTTGTGGTCGAGGGGATCCAGAAGGTCCGAACCGGAATGAAGGTCAAGCCGGTTCCCCCCCAGACCAGTCAGAAGAAGAGCAAGACTAAAGCGGCCATGCCCGCCCCATCCAGCGGGGCCACCCCAGGGCGCCGTTCTGAATCGGCTGAGCCCCTAAAGAGCTGATCGAAAGTCCCCCGATGTCCAGTTTTTTCATTCATCGCCCCATTGTTTCCATGGTAATCGCCATCGTGATGGTGATTCTTGGCGGCATAGCGGTCCTCGACCTTCCGATCTCCCAATTTCCCGATATCGCCCCTCCTCAAGTCACCGTGTCCACGGTCTATGTGGGTGCCGATGCTCTGACCGTCCAGAATTCAGTGGCCACTCCCATCGAAGAGAGCATTAGCGGCGTCGCAGGCATGAACTACATGTACTCGACCAACGCGAACAATGGGATCATGGTTCTGCAGGTCAACTTCGCCGTTGGAACCGACCCGAATACGAATCAGATTCTGACCCAAATGCGATATTCAGAATCCGAAGCAAAATTGCCTACGGATGTTCGTAATTACGGAGTCACCATCCGCCAGGCTTCCACCAGTCCCTTGGCCCTCTTCTCGATCTACTCGCCCACGGAGGAGTACGACCCTCTCTTCCTCTCCAACTACGCGTACATCAACGTCATGGACGCAATGTCGAGCATCGACGGCATCGGCCAGGTCAACATCTACGGCGCTGGCCAATACGCCATGCGGATCTGGGTCAACCCCGACACCCTGGCCAACTTGGGAATTACAGTCCCAGAAATCGTCAACGCCATCGATACGCAGAACGCCGTCAATCCGGCCGGCCAAGTCGGCGCCGAACCGGTACCCGCCGGGCAACAGTTCACTTACACGGTTCGCGCCCAGGGCCGCCTGAAATCCCTCGAAGAGTTTGAAAACATCATTGTTCGAGCCAGCGAGGATGGCTCCATTGTGCGCGTCAAGGATGTCGCCCGGGTTGAACTCGGCGCCCAAACCTACAACCTCAAAGGTCGGCTCAACGGACAGCCTGCCGCTGTAATCGCCATCTACCAAAGACCCGGATCCAATGCCTTGGCAACCATGAACGCTGCCGAGGAGTTGATGGAGGAACTCAAAGCTAAATTTCCCGAGGGCATGGAGTACATGGTCTCCCTCGACACCACCCTGGCCGTTCGCGAGGGCGTGAAGGAAATCCTGATTACACTCTTTGAGGCCCTCGCTCTCGTCATCCTGGTTGTCTTCATTTTTCTCCAAAATGTTCGGGCCACTCTGATTCCCCTCCTGGCCGTTCCGGTTTCCCTGGTGGGCGCGTTCATGATCTTTCCCTTGTTGGGATTTTCCATCAACACCCTTTCCTTATTCGGCCTCGTACTCGCCATTGGGATCGTCGTGGATGATGCCATCGTGGTGGTTGAAGCCGTCGAACGCAAAATCGAAGGGGGAATGAACGCCAAGGACGCAGCCGTCCAAGCGATGAAGGAAGTCACTTCCCCCATTGTCGCGACAACCCTTATCCTAATGGCGGTATTCGTACCGACGGCATTCATCCCCGGCATCACGGGGCGCCTCTACCAACAGTTTGCGATCACAATTGCAGTTTCCGTCCTTCTCTCGTCCATCAATGCACTCACCTTGAGTCCTGCCCTTGCCGGACTCCTCCTGCGACCCCGAAAGGCCTCTAAAGGGCTACTCGCCCGGGCCTTTGCTGCCTTCAATCGTTTTTTCGACCGGCTGACCAACGGCTATCTGGTCTGGTGCAAGCATTTGATTCGGAAAGCCGGCTTCTCCATGCTCCTGCTGCTCGCGGTGGTGATCGTGGTCGTCTTCGTAGGAGGTCGACTCCCCACCGGATTCCTGCCCCAAGAAGACCAGGGCTTCTTTTACTTGAACCTTCAATTGCCAGCCGCCTCGTCACTGCAAAGAACCGCTGAAGCCTGTACGGAGATTGAGAAGATCCTGAACGAAACCGAAGGGATCCAGACCTACAACACCATCGTAGGCTTCAGTCTGCTCTCCGGAGTGCAAACCACTTATAACGGCTTCTTCTTCGTCACACTCAAACCCTGGGACGAGCGCGATCCCGATGGCCTGACAGCCGAATTCATCTCACATGAGCTGAACAAGCGGCTGGCCGCTTTTCCGGGAGCCATAGCGTTCACCTTTCCGCCCCCCGCAATCCCCGGCGTCGGTAGCTCTGGCGGCATTACTTTCATGTTGGAAGACCGGGACAGTCGCGGAATTCCATTTCTGGCAGAACAAACGAAGCGCTTCATGAAGGCCAGCGAGGCCCGGCCCGAACTTGGGCGCGTCGCCACGACCGCACAATTCGACGTCCCGCAGGTTTTCGCCGAAGTCAATCGCGAAATGGCCCTCAAGCAGGGGGTTTCCCTCAGCAGTGTCTACCAGACCATGCAGGCCTATATGGGCGGCATCTTCATCAACTACTTCAACCGCTTCGGACGCGTCTGGCAGGTGTATATCCAGGCCGAGGGAACATATCGTGACGACGTCGAACAACTCGGGCGGTTCTACGTCAAGAACGATACCGGCGGAATGGTCCCCATTTCAGCCATCGTCGAGAACAAGAAGATTTACGGACCCGAGTTCACCATGCGCTTCAACCAGCACAATACCGCGCAGTTAATGATCGTACCCGCTCCCGGCTATAGCGGAGGCCAGGCCATGGCAGCCATCGAGGAAGTCTTCGATGAAGTAATGCCCGAAGGAATGGGATACGACTATATGGGGATGGCCTTTCAGGCCAAAGAAGCCTCGGAAGGCGTCTCCCCCGTTGTAATATTCGGCTTTTCGCTCTTGATGGTGTTCTTGATCCTTGCCGCCCAGTACGAGAGTTGGGCTCTCCCCTTTGGCGTCCTCCTGACCACCCCCATTGCCGTCATGGGAGCATTCCTGGCGCTGATGAGCCGTTCTTTCAATAACGATCTCTACACTCAGATCGGACTCGTGATGCTGATCGGCTTGTCGGCAAAAAATGCGATTCTGATTGTTGAATTTGCCCGGGCGCGTGTCGCAGAGGGAGTCGGCATCGAGGAAGCTGCGCTGGACGCCGCGCGCTCACGTCTGAGGCCCATTCTCATGACGGCCCTCGCATTCATCTTCGGCGTGATGCCCTTGGTGACAGCCAGTGGTTCGGGAGCCGCTTCGCGCCAGATTCTCGGCACCGTGGTCCTCGGCGGTATGTTGGCCGCAACCTTCATCTCAATTTTCATGGTTCCGGCGACGTTCTCTATTGTTGAAAGGGTCTCGCAATACCTGGCTGGGCGCGGACGCGACGACTCGTCAAGCGAGAATCAGCTGTGAGAGCGCTCTCCTTCATTTTCTGTGCAGTTCTAATTTTCCAGGCCGGTTGCGCCATCGGACCCAACTACAAGCGGCCGAAAATCGAAGTGCCCGAAACTTATCGAAACGTCCTCCCCGCAGAGGAAGCCGAGACCTTGGCCGACCTTCCATGGTGGAAGGTCTTTAAGGACCCCACACTTGTAGGATTGATCGAGACGGCCCTGGCGAATAATCTCAACCTTGCCATCGCCGTTGCGCGCACCGAGCAAGCCTATCGCCAATCCACAGCCACCAATTCCGCATTCTATCCTCAAGCCAGCTATCAGGGCTCGGGAGGACGATCCCGTTCGCCTGTCCTCCGG
>CAWVXN010000053.1:0-11111 GCA_963933695.1 uncultured Myxococcales bacterium
TCATACGCTTCCGGAAGCCGCAAAAGGAGACCCCATGAGCCGAGCAAAAACAGTCCTTCTCTACGTGATGGCCGCTTTCTACGTTTTTGCCGGGTACAACCACTTGGCCAATCCCGAATTCTATTTGGCCATCATGCCTCCGAACTTGCCCGAGCCCGAGCTCCTCAACATTCTCTCGGGGTTGGCGGAGATCGTGTTGGGCGTTTTCCTGCTGGATCCCCGCACCCGCGCCCTCGCGGCCTGGGGGACAATCGCTCTCCTGGTCGCCGTCTTTCCCGCGAATGTCTATGCGGCCACGGCGAATGTAGGAGCGGACGGACCCGGAACCGGTGCGGGTTTGGGCAACTGGATCCGACTTCCCTTCCAGATCGTCTTCATTGCTTGGGCCTGGTGGTACACGCTGCCCGAGACGGGTGACGAGTAGATCGCATGAAATCGCTGAATCAGTCTCCCGCCGGAGAAAACGAATCGGAAGACCCGCGTGCCGATCAGAGCCCGAGTCTCGAGCGTTTCATCATGCACTACCTGGAAGATTCAGCGCTCTGGCCGATCGTCATCGTCATTATCGGTCATCTGGTCGCCTTGGCTTCATTCGCCCTGCTCTTTTCCGTTCGCGAACGGAGGGTCTCGGCCTTCTTCGCCACCGGGCTCCTGCTCTGGGCGAGTTTTTTGGCTCTTCGCTGGGAATATCGACGACACGGACATTTGGGAATCATCACCGTGCTACTGGCCATCACCTGGCTACTGAGTGCGCTCACCGCCTATGCGGGCCACACATACAAATTCCTGTGAGACCGATGATTCCCAATTGGCAGCAATTCCCAAGCTCAATCCATACCCAGCGGTAGAATATTGAGCTCCGAACCCTTCTCATTGGTCGAGACCATCCGGAGGCATCCGGTCCGCGTCATTGGGCTGATGGTCTGCGTCATCGCGGGAGCGAGCTTGGGCGCCGCCTACTTGCCCGAGTCCCTCAGCATGCCGCGACGCGTGGTGGGCGGAGCGCTCCTAGGCGGCTTGTCCTGGCTGATTCCCAGCTTTGGCCGGCTGATCGGCGAGAGCTGAAGATCGAGAGCGCCGATGACACAGAGCTCTGAGAACACAGAGCGCTGAGAGAGAAAAACCTTGAAGGTCGGAAGCGAACCCGATCCCTCAGGCGACGTTCCCGGTGTCAGCAGTCCCGGCTTCGATTTGCGCTTCGGCATCCTGCCGTTCCTGGGCCAGGGTTCGCCGAACAAAGAACCATATTGCGGAGCCCGCCACGACCATGGGCAGGAACGTCAACAGCGCAGTCGTCCCCACAAATGCCTTTCGGCTGGCTTCTTCCTGGCCTCCACTGCAAACCGTACACGCGAGAACCGGATCGGCAAAAGCCACGATCACCATCGCCACAAAAGCGGCCATCACGATTTTACCCGCCCACCCGACGAGGAAACTCGATCTCACCAATACGTTCGGGAGTCTCATAGGTAAACCACCAGGTAGAGAACCGGCCATACGCCTACGACGAAAAACCACAGGGCTTCGGCGGCGCCGAACATGCCGGGAGAGAGCCAGCCTCTCCGCAAGCGAACCATCGCCACCCCTAGCAAAGTCAGGGCGGCCACCGCATGGATTCCGTGGATACCGACGATCAGATAGAAAAAGCTGCCAAGGCTACTCGAGGTCAGAGTCAGTCCCTGATTCAGGAGCGCGACCCACTCAGCTCCCTGGAAGACGACGAAAAATCCTCCTAGGAATAGGGTGAGCCACAGGGGTCGGCTCATCCCCGCGCGATCTCCCCGATGAAACGCCCTGTGCGCAAGGATCAGGAAAAAACCGCTCGCCAGCAAAGCCAGTGTATTGATGGCGGTTTCTTCTACGGGCAGCCTGGGCTGATCCAGAGGGGGCCATGAAGTGGCCGCCGCTTTCACGATCAGGAAAGCGCTGATCATTCCGGCAAAGAACATGATCTCGGAAATTACGAAAATCGCCATGCCGAAGAGGCCATGGGGCATCAACGCAGCCCTCGGTTCGGTCCTGACAGGTCCCACTGGGTTTTCCAACCGAATGCTCATTTCCGCCGGCATGGCTTAGTGGTGATCGGGCGCGGCGTGATCTGCCGCTGGGGGCGGCATGTACTGCCACTGGGCCTCTGGTTTCACCCAGTTGTCGCCACTGTCGCTGTACACATCCGGAGCCGACCCTGCCACGAAGAGCAGCATAAAAACAAGGCACGTGATCATCAGGTAAGGAATAAATCGCGGGACATGATTCACGTGCATGAAATGCTTGGCCACCAAATAGGCCTTCACCCCAGCAATTCCGAATGCGGTCAGCAAAGTCACGATCTGGATTTCAAGCATCGGCCCCAGATAGCTGACTATCAGCAGAAAGAGAAGAACCGCCCAGATCTTTACGTAATTCGTGTCGCTGTTCTCAGACATAATGGGATCCTACTTGGCGATATAGAGGAGCGGGAAAAGAAAAATCCAGACGATGTCGACGAAATGCCAATAAATGCCGATCAACTCCACCCGGTGAAGTTCCGCATTCTTGGCAGCATCCCGGGCGATAATCGCCATGATGATTGCACCGGCGATCACGTGCAGCGCGTGGATTCCAGCGGCGGTGTAGTAGAACGACCAGAAGGTATTGGCCGTAATTGTATAGCCGTGGGAGATCTCCATGTTCCATTCGAAAGCCTTGACACAGACAAACGTGACCGCGCCTCCGATGGTGTAGTAGAGCAGGCGAGCCGCCTTCTTTCCGTCTCCGGCCTCGGCCGCTTTATGGGCAAGCACGGCGAAGAGGCTCGACGTGAGTAGGACAAAGGTATTGAACAGGCCAATTTCTGTATTCGTATTGGCGGCTTGACCCGCCCATGCGTCATGGGAAAGCCGGTACATGACATATGAGCCCAGGAGGCCGCCGAAAATCACGATTTCCGAGGCCACTATCCACCAAACGGCCAAGAGGCCCGTGGGCATCCCCGATGTACTGCGCGTTGTTGCAATCGGTCTCATGAATCTCTCAGTATCCTGTAGTTGGTCAATACCTGGGTCGGCTCAGGTTCAGTTCGGCTCATTCTGTGGCCAGTAGTCTTTTTCACGATCGGGCAAGCTGTACTCGTAGGGCCCGCGGTAGACCGTCGGAAGCTCCTTCCAGTTGCCGTGGGGCGGCGGAGATTCGGTGGTCCATTCGAGGGTATTCGCGTTCCAGGGATTCTTGCCTGCCTTCTCACCACTCCTAAGGCTCTTTATGAAGTTGTAGAAGAAGACAACCTGGAAGCTCAGCATGACCAGCAGCGCCGAAGTGGCCAACACCCGGATGTCTTGCATCCAGGGCAAGGACAGTTCAGGGAAATTCGAGTAGTCGAAAATCCTGCGGTGCTGCCCACCCATACCGAGCACGAAGAGCGGGATGAAGATGAAGTTGAAGGGGATAATCGAACCCCAGAAGTGAATTTTGCCCAACCTGTCGCTCATCATGCGACCGAACATCTTGGGGAACCAGAAGGTCAACCCTGCGAATGTCCCGATGATCGCGATGGGAAAAAAGGTGTAATGGAAGTGGGCCAAGACAAAGTATGTGTCGTGAAAGTAAACGTCGGCGCCGCTCGCACCAAGGAAAATTCCCGTCACTCCGCCAATCAGGAACTCCGCGATGAAGGCCAGAGCCCAGAGCATTGGGGTCGTCAGCCGAATCGACCCGCCGTAGAGCGTGGCGATATAGACAAACATCATTTCCGCGATGGGGACGGAGATCAGGAGTGTCGTCAGGGTGAAAACGTGGGCCATTCTCGGATCAACACCGGCGATGAACTGATGGTGAGCCCAGACTGTAAAGCTCAAAACTCCCGTCGCGATGGTCGTATGGAGAACCGTCCTGTACCCGAAGAGCTTCTTGCGTGAGAACACCGTGATGATTTCCGCGGTGATACCCAAGGCCGGAAGAAGAACGACATAAACCTCGGGGTGTCCAAAGAACCAGAAGAGGTGCTGCCAGAGAATCGGATCACCGCCTCGAGCAGGATCGAAGAATGCCGTTCCCAGGTTCTGGTCGAAGAGGAGCATGATGGCTCCCGCAATCAAGGGGCCCACTGAAACCAGGAAGAGGATACTGGCGATCACGATCATCCAGACAACGATCGGGATGTCATAAAGCTTCATGCCCGGCGCCCTCGAGTTCATGGCGGTGGTGATGAAGTTGATGCCACCCAGCAGAAAGGCCACGAATTCGAGGGCCACTGCCGATAGCCAGATCGTCGAGCCCAGCGGGGTCAGGCTGTATTCCGCCTTGGCGGACAACGGCGGATACGCGGTCCAGGCTCCACCAAAACCGCCTCCCTCGACAAAATACGAAGTGAGGAGGACAAGCGCACTAATAAGGAAGATCTGATAGGAAAGCCGATTGATCTTGGGAAAGACCATGTCGTCGCAGCCGCACATCAGCGGGATCAGGTAGTTGCCAAAGGCCGCGATCAGGACGGGCATTGCGACCCAGAAAATCATGATGGCACCATGATTCGTGACAAGGGCGTTGTAGTTGGCCGGGGTCACGATTCCAAAGCCGGGAACATCGATTCCCGGAAAGGCGAGTTGCATTCGAAACGCGTAGGCCATGAACCCACCGATCAGCGCCATGGCCATCCCGGTGAACAGGTACTGCATGGCGATCATTTTGTGATCGGTGGAGAAAAGGTACTTGCTCCAGAACGAAGGTTCTTCGTGGCCGTGGTGATCTTGGTGGCCGTCGCCGGAGGCCGGGGCTGCATTGGGAATTGATTCAGCCATTTCTACTCCTCCCCAATTTGCTGGGGCTGGACATTGGCCGCCAGCGCAAGTGGGGTTTCAGAGGCCATCCAGGCCGCGTGTTTATCGCCGCTCTCGATAAAGACCCGAGCGGCCATGAGGCCGTGACCAATGCCACAGATTTCCGCGCATTGGATATCGAACTCGCCTTCGAGGGTCGGCTCAAACCATCCGGTGATTACTCGTCCCGGAATCGCGTCCTGCTTGAGACGGAAAACGGGCACCGAGAAATCATGGAGCACGTCAACGGATTCCAGCTTGTAGTGGTAGGTGACACCATTCTGGAGGTGGAGTTCGTTGACCTTGTAAATATCGTCGGCAGTGTCCAACCGTCCATCCGGCCCGGGGTGGACGAAAGTCCATGTCCACTGTTGCCCGATCACGCGAACGGTTTGCTGGGGTTCTGGGAGATATTGTTTGATGTCGTACCAAACCTTGACTGCCCCACCCAAGATGAAGATGTCGCAAACCAGCACCAACATATGGGGAATGGTGATCCAGCGCTTGAGATGCTTCTCGTCACCCGTGATGTGCTGCGCTCGCTGCCCATCTTTCGCGCGAAACTTGAAGATCAGCCAGAAGAAAATGCCTTCACATGCGAGAAACCAAAACCCCACCATTACGAACATAAACGTAAAGAGGTAGTCGATTTCCCATGCGTAGGAAGACGCTGCGGGTACGATGCTTTCGATCATTTTTTCAAGCCTCTAGAGGATGAAGAGGAAGACCACGGCGATAAAGGAGCCCACTCCCGCCATGCTCAGGTAAAAAATTGAGCGGACTAGGTCGGCGCTGTCATGTGTTTTAGCCATCTTGAACCTCGATGCCTCTCTCTGTGGAGCGGTGCTCAGTTGAACGGATTTTCCGCTGGATTCTGCTCGGAATCTTTTCCCGAAGCAGCCCGGCGAATTACTTCAGCGTGCTGATATACGCGACTACATCCTTGATCGCCTGATCGGTGGTCAGCATATTTGACATGCCTCGCATCAGGACAGCGTTGGTATTGGCCGGGTTGCCACCGCGAATGCCCGCCTTGAACTTATGAAGGGTGGAAACGAGATACCAATCGCTCATATGGCTCAAGGGCGGGGAATTCATGCTCTTGTTTCCCTCGCCGGCCTGACCATGGCATGCCGAGCATGCGGCGTAGAGGGTCTTTCCATCCGCTGCGTTCCCGCCGTGCACAACCGTCGGCGGGATGACCTTCGGCAGGCTAGCCACATAGCCGGCGACGGCTTGAACGTCATCGTCGGTCTTCAGCCAGAGGGACATGGGGTGCATTCGCATCCCGCCCACATCCTGATAGTTCAGCCCGCGCGCTCCGCTCTTGAAAACGTTGAGCTGGGAGATCACATACCACTCGTCAAGGCCTGCGATAGCCGGAGCCAGGTAGAGTTCCGTGCCCTGGGCCTCTGAGCCGTGGCACTGAGCGCACAGGTCGAAAAGTGCGCGCCCGCGCGGGTTTTCGTCGGCCAGTGACAGACCCGTCACCACCAAGCTCGCTGCAAAGAGCGCGGCGGTGGTCGCGATGAGGTTCCGAATCAAAACCATCCTCGATTCTTGATGCTGGTCGCCTCGGGTGAGAGACGGAATTGGGGTTTCAGGGCTTAGATTAGCGGTCTAGAGAGTACAGGGCCTTCGCCCGTACGACTGCGGGCGGGGGTGCAACCGATGGATGCGTCGGCGGCCCAACGAGGCATGACCCAAGCCTCCGAGCCTCCGAGCCCGCCCCGTCCAGACGAGGAGATTCCGCCGCCACCGGCGCGGACTTGTGCTCTGGGCTTGTGGCCCGGGCCTGTGCTCGGGGCTTGTGCTGAGCTTGTGGAGCGGGCTTGGGCTGGGTAGTGGACCCCGGGGTGGGCCGGGCCGCGGCTTTACTCGAAGTCCGCTGGCTTCGGACCGACCCGGGCGACAATGGGCGCCAGTTTGTCGGCGTCGAATCCGTACCAGTCCAGCGCATTCTGGCCGAGCATCTTCTTGATTTCGTCCTGGGGCAATTGACGAAAAGTCTCCTTCATGTTCTCCACGGTATTGGGCCAAGTGCCCTCGGGATGGGGGTAGTCGCTTCCCCATGCAATGTTGTCCACGCCGATCTGGTGTCGCATTTCGGCCTCCCGCCGAGGCATGCACGAGGCGCCGACGAGCACATTACGCGCGAAGTACTCGCTGGGCTTCATAGAAAGGTGGCTGGTGTAATCGCCAAGTTTTGCGCTGTACGGCGTGTCCTCATAGCGGAAATCCAGCAATTGCAAGTACTCGGGCACCCAGACCGATGTGCCTTCGGTCATCGCCACCCGAAGCCGGGGGAAGCGTTCGAACACTCCGCCCCAAATCATGAACGTGAGCGGCCGCACCAACCACCAGACGACCTCGCTGATGTAAATGCCCACCATGCCCTGCCCCTCGCCGTAATCCTCCATGGGGGCGGGCCCGGAGTGAAAATTCACCACCAGCTCCATTTCCTGACAAGCGGCCCAGAAGGGGTCGTACTTCGGATGGTTGTAGGCATCTTCCTTTCCCCAGCGAACCGGGAGCATCACGCCACTCAAACCGTTTTCCTTGGCCCAGCGCGCCTCGCGCACCGCCTCGTCGACATCCCAGCAAATAGGAACGATCGCGATTCCAGCCCGGCGCTCGGGGGCCATTTGGCAGAGTTCCGCGAGCCAGCGATTGTGGGCCCGGGCGCCTGCCCACTGCAGTTCGGGCACGACCTCTTCGGTGGGAAGCGAAATTCCCGCGCCGAAGGGGGGCATGTTCATTTCCGTAATGCCGTCGGGGAAAATCACTTCGCCCGCGATGCCATCATTATCCAGCACCTGGATCCGCATATCGTGGTCCCAAGCCCCGCTGAGCCGGTCCCCGCATCCCTTGCGCCACTCCTCGTTGATATCCGCCACCAGGAATCTTCGGGCGGCCTCTTCGGTGGCCGCGATCTGGATCGGGAGAGCCGCGTCGAATGCGTCTCGGTAACCGGGGTCTAGGTAATCGCGGTATCGCTCGGGCGGCAGCCCCGCGTGGCAATCCGAGGAGATAACGAGGTAGCGGTCCATGGGATCCTTCCTTCGGCCGGTTCAATACCGGCGCGTCCAATCAGTTGGCAGGGGTAGAATAAAATTGCCGCACCCAGCGACGAAACTCGCCGAGAAGCTTATCAGCCTCACAGAAAATCGGGTTGGGGCGGTGAATCTTGTTGGCCCAGATACGCACATCGTCGGACAGGCCGCCTGTAATGCCATCAAACCACTCCTCGCCCGCTGTATCCACCATATTCTTGGTGGCCGTCATTGCCCAGCGGGAGATCGTCGTGTGCCGGTCGATGGGGGATGTGGACGAGAACATGTACAAGCCCGCCCCCGGGATTCCCCGGCTCTCCACGCTTGACATCCCGATGCACCAGCTGTCTCGCAGCAATTCCATTTTGAATGTCCCAAAGGGTGTTTCCTGCTCGCTATAGCTCACAGCGTGCATGAAACGGCCGTCCTCACCGAACTCGATCTCGGTGTCGGGAATCCCCATGCTGTTGTGAACCACCTCGAAATGCACAGGGTCGAGATTGTTCTCCGCCATGTCCTGCATGTGGATCGGGACTTCGATCTCGAAGGTACGCGGTTCGGCCCACTCGGGGTCGCTCAGTTGCGGAATTTCCGGCACCTCCCAATCCGCCTCCTGCTCTTCGGCGTGATGCCAGGCAAAGATCATTCCGTTGCGCTCACAAACTTCCCACGCCCGCACCTGGGCCTTGGCGGGAATGCGATCGCAATAGGGAATCTTCACACAATCGCCCGACTGCCCGTCGTACTGCCAGGCGTGGAAGGGGCAGCGAATCGTTTCGCCGACGACGCGTCCCCCCTCGGCGAGATGCGCACCCAGATGGGCGCAATAGGCCGAGAGCACCCGGGCCTGTCCCGTGCGGGTTCGGAACAGAACCATCTCCTCTCCGAAATAATAGATGCGGCGAACTTCTCCCGGACCGAGATCACTACTCCAGGCCACCGCGTACCAACCGTTGGGAATTCCAGGAACGATGTCTTGATCCATCTCTGTCTACTTCTCCATTGAATCTGTCAGAAACCGGGCGGCCACCACCGCGTGCTCTCGAAGTGGGTAGGCGTCGAGATTCGCCCAGTTGAACATCAGCACGTAAAAAGCACCCATGATCATTTCGGTGAGTGCATCGGCGCCATAGCGGTCGGTGAGATCGCCGGCTTCAAGACCGTCCGCCACCAGACCCCCAAAAGCGTCGTGGAGTTGACGCGCCTGCTCGTGCTCCCGTCCGGACTCGTGGGCGATGTGCACCATCTCGGTCAACAACTCCCGGTGCATGGGCCCCGCTTGCTGGGCGTTCTCCGCGATCCCCTCAAAGAACAAGTGGATCTTTTCGCGCGTCGATGTCGAGAGCTTTCGAACCGCCTCGATGTCGAGCAGCAACTGCCCCAGGGAGGCCTGGGCGATTTCGCGTAGAAGGTGCCGCCGGCTAGGGAAATGATTGAAGAAGGTCTTCTGGGCGACGTCGGCCCGCTCGCAAATATCCTGCACCGTGGTGGCCTGGATGCCCCGGGCATCGAAGAGGGCCACCCCCGCCTCCCGGATCCGGGCGCGAACTTCCAGCTTCCGCCGTTCCCGTCGGCCGAGTTCGGCACCGGGACTCTTACTGGGACTCCTACCGGGACTCTTAATGGCATTTTCCACAGGGATAATCTTTACCACGAAGTTACACTCGTGTGCAAGTTTACAGCCACCTGCCGAATTTTTAAATCTCTCGCCCCCGGGGCTGGGAGAGGGGAAGGGGGCCACCCTGCGCTCTCGACTCTGGCCCGCTCAACCTCAGTCCCGCGGCGGAGGCGCTCCCTCAACGAACCGGCGCCAGCGAAACGGAGCCAATTCCTGGGCGAGCCAGGTCATGGGGTAGTTGGGCAGCCCCGTCAAACCAATGTCGCGCGGGGGCTCCCGGTCCGCCGGTAGAAACCGGGTGCCAAAGACAATGTCCCAGACGATCAGGTTCTGGCCGTAATTACGATTGGACTCGACCACCCGACGCGAATGGTGCCAGCGGTGCAGTTCCGCCATGCTGAAAATCCAGTTCAGCGCTCCCAGACGCACGGGCACGTTGCAGTGCTGGAAGATCCCGTGGACGGCGGCGAACAAGACCCAGAGGACCAGCACATCTTGCCCCGCGCCCAGGGCCACCAACGGCACCGTGGCGACAAGGTTGTTGAGCAGGATGTCCACTGGATGAAAGCGCGCCGCGTTGAGCCAGTAGAGCCGGGGCGCGCTGTGGTGGAGCGCATGAAAGCGCCAAAGCCAGGACACCTCGTGCTGCATCCGGTGCACCCAGTACTGGCCGAGTTCGCCAATCACCAGCGCCAGGGCCAATTGAAGAGCCAGGGGCCAATCGCCGGGCCAGAGTTGCAGCGCGTGCCCCCCCAAGAGCCAAGCACCCAGGGCCACCCCCAGCCCCCGCAGCGCCGGGTCGGCCATTCCGCTGGTCAGGGTCACGGTCAAGATGTGGCGGAGATCCACCCCCAGATCGCCATGATTACGGTTCCAATCCTGGTGATACGGAGCCAGTCGTTCGAGGGCAATCACCGCCAGAAAAGCCGGAAGCTGGGCCCCAATGCCCGCCAGGATCGGGTCAACACCCCGGTTCATCCCAAAAATCGCGCCCGCGATGGCGCTCCCCATCACAACGGGAAAACCGAGATGAGCAATCAGTACGAGGGCTCGCGATCCCAAGACCATGCCTCCAGCATAGCGCTGGGCGGGTTCGGGGCGCGCGTTGGAGTGGGTCGGGTCGGGTCGGGTCAACGCCTCCCCAACTGGCCTCCGGGCTCGATGAACTCGATGGTATTGCCATCGGGATCGCGAACGAAGATCTGTCCGACCTCGGCGCCCGCGGCCAGCATTTCGAAGCCCGCCTCCTCCAGTCGGCTGTGCACCGCCGCGTAGTCGCCGATGGCGAACGCGATGTGCTGGGCCAGGGGCGTCAGCGAAGCGGCCTGGCTCCCCACATCAACCCCGGGCGGCGTCTGGATCAAATGCAGTTGCACCGGACCCGCCTGATACCAGATCCCCGGCAGGCCGAAGTCCGGGCGCTCGAGTTCGGGCAGCCCGAGCAAATCACTGTAGAAAGCCCGAGCCTTCTCTATATCCGCTACGGCAAGGGAAAAATGATGTGCACCTTCAATCAGCATGAAATGTCCTCCCGGCTGGGCGAGTCCGGAGATTCGGCCTCGCCCGCCACCTGAACCACAACCTTTCCCGCAGTGGCACGCCCAGCCAGGCCCGCAATGGCGCTGGGGACAGCCTCCAGGGGAACCA
>CAWVXN010000054.1:0-11097 GCA_963933695.1 uncultured Myxococcales bacterium
GGAACAATCATCGAACGCATCTAGTTAGGTCTGGACCGAGCGTCCAGCCAAGGGGAGCAAGAGGCAAGACATGAGTGAAATTCGATTCGACGATCGCGTGATTATTGTGACGGGCGCCGGGAGCGGTTTGGGGAAGTCCCATGCGCTTGATTTTGCCCGACGTGGCGGCAAGGTGGTTGTCAACGATCTGGGTGGAAGTGTAGACGGTACGGGCTCGGGAGCTTCCGCTGCCGATCTCGTTGTTACTGAAATCGAAGCCGCGGGTGGAACCGCAGTGGCCAATTACGATTCGGTTTCCACCGCCGAGGGCGGAGAGGCCATTGTGCAGACCGCGGTCGACAATTTCGGCCGGGTGGACGTGGTGGTCAACAACGCGGGCATCCTGCGCGACCGAAGCATTGTCAAAATGAGCCGTGAAGAATGGGAACTGGTGCTCGACGTGCATCTCAAGGGAGCGTTTTGCGTTTCCCAGCCCGCCTTTCGTGTAATGAAGGAGAACAACTACGGCCGATTTGTCTTTACGGCTTCCGCCGCGGGCGTTTTCGGCAATTTCGGCCAGAGCAATTATGGGGCCGCCAAGATGGGGCTGGTGGGGCTTTCCAACGTGGTGTCCCAAGAGGGTTTGAAGAACAACATCAAGAGCAACGTGATCGCCCCGATTGCGCTGACGCGGATGACCACGGGCATCATGGATGGCCTGGGACTCAAATTGGATCCCGAATACGTGACCTCCATGGTGGTCTACCTGTCCTCCGAGGAGTGCGAGCAAACCCACGAAATCTACTCGGTGGGTGCGGGTCGCTATGCCCGGGTTTTCGTGGGCCTGTGCCCGGGCTGGGCGGATTCCAAGTCCGAGACAATCAGCGCCGAGGGTGTGCGGGACCACCTTGACCAGATTCGCGACCCTTCCGGCTATACCATTCCGGGCAACGCCGCCGAGGAAATGATCGAGGCCATGAAGCTCCTGAAGAGCTGAGCTCCGAGCCCGCTAGCTCGGCTTCTTTGCCTGTCTCTCTTCCTTCCGCTGCCCCCCCCACTGCCCCTTCCACCCGGGCCATCCCGGGAGGAGGGGGGAGGGCGGGGGCGGCGTCGCGGGCAGATCACCCGGGGGACGGGGCCAGGCCACGGGTGTGAGATCGCTGGCGATCTTCTCTCCTATACCCACACCCGGTCGGTCCACCGAGGGATGTCCGGCCTCGCTGCGCGTGCAGCCATCGGCGAAGTAGATCACGGTGTGGACGCGCCGGGTCAGGTCGCTGGTGTTCGGGTACGCGCGATGCACGGTCAGGCCGTGGTGGAAGACCACGTCGCCGCACTCGGCATCGACGTATTCGAACTGCCCGTTGCGGGTTTCCGGAAACGCGTCGAGGTCGAGGCCCGTGTGGGTGAAGATGTTTGCGAACTCCCGGAGCCCCGCCCGGTGGCTTCCGGGCAGGTAGCCCACGGCGCCGTTTTCCTTCCGGACAGATTGGAAAGGGATCCATGCGGTGACCGTCCGGGCCTCGGTGATGGGCCAGTAGGGCTGGTCCTGGTGGGGGTCGGTCTCCCGGCCCCCGGCTTCCTTGTAGAGCGCTTGGTCGTGCCACACGCGCACGGACTCGGCATCCAGGAGCGCTGCCGCCGCGCGTCCGATCCGTGGGTGAAAGCTGAGAGGGCGGACCGCCGAATGGTCCTCCCAAAGATTCAGGCATTGCTGGAAGGATTGTTCGTAGCGGGTCTTCTCCTCGAGGCTTCGCCGGTCGTGCCGGGTCCGATCCGCCACCGCGCGATCCACGGCATCGCCGTAGTGCTTTCCCTCTTGCCCGGCGAGCAGGCCTGAGATCAAGACGAAGCCCTGTTGTTGGAAACGTTCGATCTCCAGAAGGGTTGCGGTTCGCTCGGCCATCGGTCGATTCTCTATGAGTCTGCCGCCATCCACAAGGGCGGTCCCCGGCTTGGGGCAAGTGCATGCCCCTTCGGTCTACGCCGAGCTAGTCGCTGCCCTCCCGGGCCCGGCGCAGTGTCGTGGAGAGCGACTGCTCGTTCTTCATGGCTGCGGCCAGGGAGAGGTCCGAGCCTTCCCGGAGGCCTCGCCTGGCTGCCATGAACACCGCGGGCTCTATGCTCGCCATGGCCTTGGCGATTTCCCGAGCCTTTTCCATCAACTGCGTGCCGGGCACGCTGTGTTGAACAAGTCCCATAGCGGCTGCTTCGGGGCCAAGGATGGTCCTTGCGGTGAGCACGAGTTCCATGGCCTTGCCCATGCCCACCAGTCTTGGCAGCAGATGGGTGCTGCCAAGCCCAGGCAGGATGCCGAGTCGAGTGAAGGGAAAACCGATCTTGGCCTCGTCGGCGGCCAAGCGAAGATCGCAGGGCAGGGTCATCGTGGCTCCGACCCCGATGGCGGCGCCGTTGATGGCGGCGATCACAGGCTTGGGAAACCCCCAGACTTCCAGGGGCAGCTTCCGGATGAAATCCTCCTCGCCGAGCTTCGGGCCCGGGGGTTCGGAAGTGCCTGTTTGGCTGTTCTTGAGCGCGTCGAGATCGACCCCTGCGCAAAAGCCTCGACCTGCCCCGGTCAAGATCACCGCGCGGACTTCGTCGCTCTCCCGGGCGCGTCGAAAAGCCTGAACGATCTCTTCGCCCATTTCAGGAAGGTAGGCGTTGAGCTTCTCCGGGCGATTCAAGGTCAGGGTTGCGATTCCGTCGTCGATGCCGAGTTGGATGTATTCATAGGCGGGCTCGGACATCACGGTCATTCCTCGGCTTCGGAGCCCGTGTAGGGCGCCCATCGTGGGGTGCGTTTCTCAACGAATGCGGTGGCCCCCTCCTTGAGGTCGGGGTGCTCGGTGTGCTGGTGGATGGTTTGCCATGTTTTTTCCAAGGCGGTCTCCAGGCCAGTATCGAGACTTTCCCAGATGTTTTTCTTCGTCAGGGCCAGGGCGGTGGGGGAGTGTTGGGCAATCAGATGGGCGAGGGCCCGAGCCCGAGGCATCAGCCGGTCGGGAGCGAGGACTTCGCCCACCATGCCCAGGCGGTGGGCCTCGGCGGCATCCATGCGCTCGGAACCGCCCAGTAGGGCAAGGCGGAGAACGGCTTCCAGGGGGATTTTCCGTGCCAGGCTCACGGGTTCGAGGCCAGCGAGGAGTCCCACCTTGACATGGGTATCGAAAAAAGTCGCCGTCTCCGAGCAGAGGACGAGATCACAATCCACCACGAAATGAAGCCCGCCTCCCACCGCCATACCGTTGATGGCGGCGATCGTCGGTTTCCAACAGCGATTCTGGATGGGGGTGAGGCGGTCCCAGGCCACGGGTTCATCGCCCTGGCTTCGCGCGTTGTCGGCGGCCACATCAGCCACGTCAACCACGTCCACCACGTCGGCGACATCCATGCCGGTGCAAAAGGCCTTTTCTCCGGCACCGGTGAGAATGGCACAGACGATTTTGGGATCGGTTTGTATCCGCGTCCAGACGTCGCGAAGTTCCCCAGCCATGGTGGCGTTGAGCGCATTGTGGCGTTCGGGTCGATTGAGAGTAACGGTGGCCACGCCGTCCTCGGCCTCGTAGAGCAGTGTCCGGTAACCCGTGGTTTCTTCCATTTTCGACTTTCCTCGTGTCGTCGGCGAAGGGGACAGAGACGCCTGGGAGCAAGCGCCTGGATGACTCTAGGGGAGCCCCAGGATCGCGATGCCACAGACTGTCGGGTGACCGCCAATATTGTGGGAGAGCGCCAGGGCAGCATTGGGAATCTGGCGATCGCCGGCTCGGCCCTGGAGTTGCAGCACGTTTTCGTAGATCATGCGGACGCCGGTCGCGCCGGTGGGATGGCCGAAAGCCTTGAGGCCACCATCGGTATTGACGGGGAGATCTCCGGAAAGTTCGAAGCGACCCGAGCGGATGTGGTCCGGGGCCGAGCCCTTGGGGCAGAAGCCGAGATCTTCGTAGCTGAGAAGTTCGGTGAGGGTGAAGCAGTCGTGGAGTTGGGCCACGTCGATCTGGCTCGAGGGGTCGCTGATGCCCGCCATGGCATAGACCTCCTCCGCCGCCCAGGCGGTGGGCTTCCAGGAAAGGAAGTCGTTGTTTGGGTCTTTCTGGGGGTTGGGTCCGGATTGGATCGTGACTCCCTTGACGAGCACAGCATCGTCGCGCCTGGCCCGGGCCAGGTCGGCTCGCATGACCACCGCGGCGGCGGCCCCATCGGTCTGGGCGGCACAATCGTAGAGACCGAAGGGCCATGAGATCATTCGGCCACCCAGGGCCTCGTCGAGGGTGATTTCCCGTTTGAGAAAGGAGTTGGGGGCCAAGGTGCCATTATGATGATTCTTCACCGCGATGCGGGCGAGGTCCTCGCGGCCCGCGCCGTATTTTTTGAAATAGGTGGCGGCGCACAGGGAAAACCAACCGGCGGGGGTTCGCGGCAAGCTTCGGACTCCATCGAGCATCACCGAGGGACCCGACACCCCGCGATCCTTTGGCTTGTCGTAACCCACTACGAGAACCGTGTCGTAGAGACCCGCGGCCACGGACATCACTGCACATCGGAGCGCCTCGGTCCCCGTCGCGCAGTAGTTGGAAACCCCGGTGACCGGAATGCCAAATAGCTTGAGGGCATCGCTGCACTCGTGGGGGCCCACCGTGGTGTAGAGGGAACCGGTAAAGACCGCCTCGATTTCCTCCTGAGGCTTTTCGATCCCAGCGTCCGCGTAGGCCTCGTAAGCGGCATCCACGATCATGTCCGATGGCGACTGGTCCCAGTTCTCGCCGAATTTGCAGCAGCCCACACCCACGATGGCCGTCTTGTCACGGATTGATTCTTTTGCCATCTCGAACCTCGATTCTCCGACCTGGTTTGGCGCGATTGCCCCATCGCCAATCAGGCTAGGGGAACGCCTTTCCAAAAATAATTCGGCCGCCCGCCGGCCTCGTGGATTCGCCGGAAGCTGAACTCCAACTCCATGCCGATTTCGACATCTTCGGGTGGGCAATCCGCCACCTGGATGTGCACCCGTGCGCCGTCAATGTCTACGACGCTGACGACGGTGGGCGGATCCGGGGTGGGGAAGAAGAAATCCAACGTGTATGTCACGATTCGGCCGACACGATCGGCGAGGCGAATCGGATCGAACTCATCCCGGGCAAAACAGGTTTCGCAGACGCGTTGCGCGGGAAACTGAATCGAGTCGCATTTGCGGCACACCTGGCCACGAAAGGAGATGTCGTCGTCGCGTTCCCGGAAGTGAACCGTGGCCGAGAGTCCGGGCCCGTCGCTGCCGGGCCATTCATGGGGGGCCAGGCCCCGAGAATCGAGATAGTGCTGGTAGCTGGGCACTGGCCTGCGCCGGGCCAGATGCCAGGAAATGCCTCGGGGAGGATCGGTCTTCCGGATCTGCTCGGTGACTTCGAGCGAGATGGCTTCGGCGCCGTCGCCGTAGCTGGCCACCAGAATCCGATCGCCTCCTGCGGCTTCTTCAAGGGCTGCCACGAGTTGCATGGGTGCGAAGGCGGCCCCGGTATTTCCAAGGCGGCCGAAGAGGGGGTCCTGGACTTGATCGGCCTGAACGCCCAGGGCGCGGGTGAGCCCGGTGTGGCTTCGCTTGTCCGGGGCATAGAGCACGTAGCGCGCGTAGTCGCTTCGGCTGCGGCCCAGTTTTGCCAGTAGGCCCTCCACGGCCTCTTGGGTTCGAGGCGCATAGCCTTCCTGGATGACGAAGCGATCCTCCCAGCTGTGGGAGAAAGGATCACCGGTGCTTCGCCACACATCGACGATTTCGTCGCTGATGGCATGAGTCCCCTCGATGCGAGCGATCACGTTCTGATTTCCGATCAGAAAAGCCGCAGCCCCGTCGCCCAGATTGGCTTCGAGGGCCGAGCCTGGAGCCGCCATGCGGCAATCACTGGCGATGACCAGCACCGTGCGGCTCGAGCCCGCCTCCACCGAGTCCCAGGCGGTTCGCAGTGCCGTGGTTCCTGCACGTAGGGAGCCCCCTAAATCGGTGCTGTGCACATCGCGCCGGAGATCGAGTGCCCGGGCGATCAGAGCAGCGGCCTGTTTCTCCTGAAAGGGATGGCTGGTTGAGGCAAAGATCAAGCCGTCTACCTGCTGGGCGTCGATCCCGCGCAGGCAGTTCCGACCGGCGGCCACCGCGAGGGTGATCGCATCCTCGTCGTTCCAAGCCACGGCCTTCTCCGGGCCGCCGGGCTGAGGGGAGGCGTTGCCCCTGGCCCCGACGGGCAGCCGGGTAGGGGGGATATAGGCGGCGTAGTGGGTGATCCCGGTCATGGCTGGGCCTCGAAGTCCTTCACGCGTCTAGGGCACCGGGCGGCTTGATGCCGTCGTGGAAGGGGTAGGGATTTTTCATGATACCGATGGGCTCAAGCTTTGCCTTGAAGTGTTCTTCGAACTCATCCACCAGATCCTGTGTCGACCAGCCGCCCGTTCTCTCGACCGAAGCGCCGTAACGGGGATGCTCCAGAATAGCCATGCGACCATTTCCGGTCCCGAAGATCTGACCGCTGATTCCCCGGGCGTGGTCGCTGCAGAGGAAGGCCACTGCGGCGCCGTTCTCGGTGGGGTCGATGAAGGGCATTTCGATCTCGCGACCGTCGGCCCCCTTGTAGGTGGCGGACATTCGTGTGGTTCCCGCCGGACTGATGGCGTTGACCCGGATTCCGTAGCGGGCAAGTTCCAGGGCCCAGGTGTAAGTCATCGATGCGATCGCGCCTTTGGAGCCGGCATAGTTCGTTTGGCCGAAATTTCCGAAATGTGCGGCAGAGACCGTGTTGACGATGGCGCCCCCAGTTCCCTGCTCGCGCATGCGAAGGGCTGCTTCCTGGCTGCACATGAAGGTGCCGCCCTGGTGAACCCGGACGACGGACATGAATTCATCGTCGGTCATCTTCAGGAAAGAGCGATCGCGGGCGTTTCCTGCATTGTTGACCAGTACATGGAGGGCGCCGAATTCCTCGACGCATTGTGAGACGAGATAGCGGGCTCCATCACGGGTGCTGATGTCGCTGGTGTTGACCGCAGCGCGGCCACCCTGCTCTGCGATTTCTTCGCAGACCGCTCCGGCGGCTTCGAGGTCGATGTCATTCACCAGTACCGCTGCGCCCTGTTGTGCGAGATGGAGGCAATGCCCTCGGCCGATTCCGCGTCCACCCCCGGTGACCGCCGCGGCCTTTCCTTCGAGTACTCCCATGGCATCACTCCTTTTGAATTGCGCAAAAGTCTAGCTCAGGGGGATTTCTACCCGGATTCAGAACATTTCCGTGTAGTGCGCGAAGTCGTCGAGTCGGGGAAGAACTTTTTCCCGGTTTGCCGAAGGCAGGCGCAGGATGGCTTCGGTGGCTCCGGCCTCTTGGTAGTAGCTGAGCTTGGCTTCGTCGGGCAGCACGCCCATAGGGACCACTCTAAGCTGAGCTGGATCTCGGTCCCGCTCGGCCATGGCTTCGCGCAGCCGGACAAGTGCTTCGCGCATTCCGGAGCCACCAATGGGCATCCATCCATCGGCATATTCGGCAATATGGGCAAAGAGCTTCGGCCCCGCCCCACCCCCGATCAGGATGGGGGGCCGGGGTTGTTGCAGGGGTTTGGGCCATTGCCAGGCGGGCTCCATGTCGATCCAGTCCCCGTGATACTCAGCCACATCATTGGCCCAGAGCGCTTGCATGGCGAGGACCTTCTCCCTGACCAGTTCGCGCCGATGCTTCACATCGATCCCGTGATTCTCCATCTCCTCGTGATTCCAGCCGAATCCGATGCCGAAAACGAAACGGCCGGCGGAGATGACGTCGAGGGTGGCCAGTTGTTTTGCGAAGGTGATGTGATCGTGCTGCGCCGGCAGGCCGATCCCGGTTCCCAACTCGATGCGATCGGTCACGGCGGCGGCGGCGGCCAGGGAGATGTAGGGGTCCGGCGAGCGGCTGTATTCCTCGGGGAGCACCGCTTCGCCAGTGGGGGCCGGCGTGCGCCGACTCGTGGGAATATGCGTGTGCTCGGGAATGTAGAGCGAGTGAAACCCTCTATTTTCGGCTTCCTGGGCCAATTCGATAGGGCTGATGCCTGTGTCCGTAGCGTGAATCGTGACCCCGATCTTCATGGCTGAGCCTCATCTTCTCCGATGGCAGTGACGAACGAAGTAGGCTGACACTGTAGCGACGGGAGCCCGCCGCTTCCCCTCCAGCATCGAGAAGAAGATGTAGACTTGCGCCATGCAGCGAGACGCCGCGGCCATCGTCGGGATCGGCGAAACGGACTTTGCCAAGGAGCTTCTGCCGAGTGAGACGAGTCTCGCCATGGAGGCGATTCTTCTGGCTTTGGAAGATGCGGGAATTGACGCTTCCGAGGTGGACGGTTTGGCCTCCTACTCCATGGAGACCACCGACGAGGTGGAGGTCGCGCGCAATATTGGCGCAGGGGAGATCACCTTTTTTTCCCAGGTGGGATATGGCGGCGGGGCCGGGCCAGCCTGCGTGGGACAACTCGCCATGGCGATCGCCGCTGGCCAGTGCCGGGTGGGGGTTGTTTGGCGCGCGCGAAAGCGCGGTTCGGGGAAACGTATCTGGTCCGATACCGCAGTGGAATTCTCGACTCCGGCGGCGTGGACTCGCCCCTGGGGCCTGATCCGCCCGGTGGATGAGATCGCCCTTCTGGCCCGGCGCTACATGCACGAGTACGGGGCGACTCGGGATCACTTCGCCAATGTTGCACTGGCCTTTCGGAAGATGGCGAACCGAAATCCGAAGGCGACTTTCTTCGACAAGCCCCTTTCCCGGGAGCAATACCACCAGGCCCGTTGGATTTCCGATCCCCTCTGTTTGTACGACAATTGTTTGGAAAGCGATGGTGCCCTGGCCTGCGTACTGGTCTCCTCGGAGCGCGCCCGGGATTGCCGACCAGCGCCGGTCTACATCCATTCCTTCGCCCAGGGCATTAGCCGGCAAGCCCACACCATGACGAATTATTGGGGGGAGGATCCCTTGATGGGGCCGTCCTGGGCCTGCGCCAAACAACTCTACCGAGGGTCTGAAATCGGCCCCGGGGAGATCGACGTGGCCCAGATCTACGATGCCTTTTCTCCTTTGGTTCCGCTTTCCCTCGAAGGCTACGGATTTTGCGAGCGAGGAGAAGGAGCGGCCTTCACCGAAGGCGGTGGGTTGGAACTCGGCGGACGTCTGCCCACCAATACTTCCGGGGGCGGGCTCTCCGAGGCCTATGTCCACGGGTTCAACCTGATCAACGAGGGGGTTCGCCAACTGCGAGGCGATTCGTGCAATCCGGTGGCGGGTGCCGAGACCTGCCTTGTCACCGGGGGAGAGGGCGTGCCCACCAGCGCGCTGATCTTGAGGAAATGAGATGACGAGCGGTGCCCCCTTGATGCCTCCGATTGACGAAACGAATGGCTTCTTCTGGGAGGGAACTCGTCAGGGGGAATTGCGGGTCCAACGCTGCTCTGAGAGTGGGCGCTTGATCTTTCCGCCTCGGGTGCGCAGTCCCTGGGGCGGCACTGGGGAAACCGAGTGGGTGGTTGTTTCCGGGCGCGGCACTATCTGGTCGTTTGTACTGCCCCATCCCCCCCTGATCCCACAATTTTCGGATCTCGCGCCCTACAACGTGATCCTGGTCGCCCTCGATGAGGATCCGGCGGTTCGCATGGTGGGGAACCTCGTGTCGGGTCCGGGCGCGGCCATCAATTCCGTCGATCCCGAGGCAATCTCAATCGGCGCGGGTGTCCAAGTGGTATTCGAGGCCGTGAGTGAAGAGGTCCACATGCCTCGATGGGTATTGACCTGAAGCCAGGAGAGAAGTCATGAACGCCATGGAACGAGTGATCGCTCGGGACGAAATTCGCCAGCTCGCTTTTCGCTATGCGCTGGCGACCGATGCTCGGGACCTCGATGCACTGGTGGAACTCTTTGTGGAAGATGTTCAAGTGGGGGGCGATCGAGTCGGCCGCGATGCTCTTCGCGCGAGTTTCGAGGAGCAATTGCGGGCAGTGGGTGTGACGATTCTCTTCGTGGGCAATCATTTAATCGACTTCGAAGGGGAGGAAAACGCGCTCGGCCATGTCTATTGCAAGGCCGAGATCCAAGATGGAGAACGCTGGATCAAGCAGGCGATTCTCTATCGAGATCGCTACCGCTGTTGCCAGGGGCAATGGTATTTCGTGCGTCGCCTGCATCGGCTCTGGTATGGCGTTGAAGCTTCGACCAGCCCGCTTGCCCAGGCTCCTGCGCGCTGGCCTGAAAATCACGCGGGTAGAGGCACTCTGCCCGAAGAGTGGGAGAGCTGGGGGAAATTCTGGAAGGAGAGCGAGCCGGGCTAAACGGCGTCTTCGCCGCGTTCCCCTGTTCGGATGCGCACGACATCTGCGAGGGCCGTTACGAAAATCTTGCCATCGCCGATTTTGCCTGTATCCGCGGCTGTCGTGATCGCCGAAATTACTTCTTCGACCTTGTCGTTGGTGACGACGATTTCCAGTTTGACCTTGGGCAGAAAATCAACAACGTACTCGGCACCACGATAGACTTCTGTGTGCCCCTTCTGACGCCCGAAGCCCTTGACCTCGGTCGCCGTCATGCCCTGAACCCCAATGGCGTGGAGGGCTTCCTTGACATCGTCGATTTTGAACGGTTTGATGATGGCTTCAATTTTCTGCATGGGGTTCTCCCGCTTGGCTGGTCGGTTACGGACCTGAACAAACGCAAGCCTATGCTCTTTTCCCGGGATGGAAAGGGCCTTTCGGGGTGGGGCTAGGCTCACAGCCCTGTGGATTGCATCGAGCTGGGCTGAGGGCCCAGAATTTTGGGGGGAGAAAGGGTTGATTTTGGAGACTGAGAGCGTGGAAGAAGCCTCACAGCCAGGCGTCGGAGAGGCGTCGGATGCGCGGTGGGCGTTTCGCGAGGATGGTCCGTGGGTTTTCCGGCCCGAGGAGCTCGTCTGGCGCGGTGAACTGGACGGCCTGCGGGCGGCCCAGCAGGCCGATGTACCGCAATGGATCACCCCCCGGCGCTGGCCCCCGGTACGGCGCTTCCTGACGGCTGCCGTGCGGGTGGGTGGGGCGCTGCTCGCTTGGCGATTGCGTGAGGGCCGGAGGCCGGGGTCGGCCTCGCGTTT
>CAWVXN010000055.1:0-11068 GCA_963933695.1 uncultured Myxococcales bacterium
CGGCATTGTTCACGGCATTGTTCACGGCATTGTTCACGGCATTGTTCACCCCATCGGCCGCCGCACCGGCATCCACCCGGCCCCGCAAGGCCGCCGCCAGGGCTTGCTGGTCGTCCCAATAGCGTCGCAAGTAGAGGCGACCCGCCGCATCCAGCACCAGGGGGGCACTCGGGCTCCCCACCGGTCCCCGCCCAAGCACCTCGACCATCTCGCTGTCCGCCAACATCGCGAGCCACTCGTCGGCCGCCGGCCACGCCCACGGCTTTTCCGCGGAATCCGTGAGCAGGAAACCGCCAGCGGCGAAGCCGGGAATGTCCAGGCAGACATGGCCATTGCTCACCCAGCGACTGACCAGCCCCGCTGCCAGCAGCAGTTCGCTGCGCTCCTCCCCCGCCAGGCGCCCCATGGCCCGGGCAAAATGTTCGTCCAGGGGAGAGAGATCTCCGCTGCTTCGCAGTCGCGTCAGGTCGGGAATCAAGCCGCACTCCCTTCGCTCGCGATTTCCGGCTCACCCAAACACGCCGAGAGTGCTTCGATTAACGAACGGGAAGGCCGGTCGTAAAAAATCCCGCATCCCCGGGGCGCATCCGGGGACATTCCGCGAAGAAAAAGATAGTAGGCCCCGCCCATGTGGGTCTCGAAATCGTAACCGGGCAGCCGGCGGGTCAAGTGCCGGTGAAGCGCCACCGCGTAAAGATGGTATTGGAGGACATAGTCGTGCTCCTCCATGCTGGACCGCAACGCTTCCTGTCCATAGTGCTCGGCGTGGTTACCCAAGTGGTTCGACTTGTAATCCACCAGATAGAATCGGCCGTCCCGGCGAAAGGTCAGGTCGATAAAGCCCCGCAGATGACCTTGCAGAGGCGCAAAACCCAGACCTCGAATCCGCGCTCCGTACCCCGACGTGCCGGCCTCCCCTGCCCAGATTTTAGAGGCGTGGGGTTCAGAGGCGTGGGCTTCAAAGGCATCGGCGAGAGCCCCAGCCGTGAGCGGCCCGAGTCCCGACCTCGACACCGGCAGGGTGAACTCCATCTCGTCCACCCGATCCTCCCCCGCCAACTGGCCCAGACTGAAATCCGCCAGGGGGCCGCCCAGGGGAGTGGCCAGGGTCTGGCGAATTCCGGCGCAGAGAGTCGGGGCCTGGTCCCGGGGCAGGCCGTGACGGGCCAGGCCGGAATCCACCACCTTCTCGAAGGCCGGAGAATCGGGCAAGGAGAAATCAATGGACTCGAATACCTGATGAATCATGGTCCCCGGGCCGGCGCCTTTGGGGAAGCCGTGAAGAAGTACCGGGGGCGCGTCCGGCGGGGTTTCGATTCCGGGAGTCGACAGAGCCTCGGGGGCGTCGTCGTAGTCGAAGCCCTGACTGGCGGGGTGGGAGTCCGTCCGGCCCCCTCCCCAATGACCGCTGGCCCGGGCCACCAGGCCCGAAAAACTCGAAACCCCCCAGCGACTCGAGAGCTTCCGCTCGCCCCGGCGCACCTCCAGAGATCCGGCCTGGGCCACGGTCCGTGGCAATTGGGGTCCCGGTGCCTCGGACAGAGTCTCCACGGAAATTGCTCCGCCCGAGGCCTCCACCAAGAAGGCCAGATCCGTACGGAACTCCTCATCGGTCATGGCTTTCACGTGCTTCCGGGATAGATCCTCGAGTTTGTCGCTGGCCTCGGCCGGGAAATCCTCGGCCCCGGGCGCCGGGTGAAGGAGAAGACCCAGGGCGGAGGAGCCCGCATTCCTGAAGCCCCCCCAAACCACCACCAGCCGATGCTCGGCCCGGGTCAACGCCACGTAGAGTAGGCGCCGATTCTCGGCCATGGATTCCCAGCGCATGCGATTGGCCGCAGTCGCTTGCTCGGGCGAGCCGATGTCCAGCTTGAGACGATGCCCCTCCTCGGGATCGTGAAAGCGAGGCCTCGCCTTGTCGTCGATTTTCAGCAGGCTTCCGTCCCAAAGGTCGGGGCAATACACGATGGGATACTGCAGTCCCTTGCTGCCGTGAATCGTCAGGATCTGAACCGAATGGGCGTCGCTCTCGAGGCGGATCAGGGCGTCATCCAGAACGGCGGAATCCCGGGATCGCGCGTCGATCCGCATTCGCTGAAGCCAGGCGTGCAGGGCCAGGGGTCCCATGCCGCTCCCCTGCCCGGCTTTCTGGACGAGTTCGGCGAGGTGAAGAAGGTTGGTCAGCTGGCGCTCACCTCCAGCCCAGGCCAGAAGCCGACCCTGGGCCCCGTAGTCGCGAAAGATTTTCTGGAGCAACGCGATTGCCCCGCCGCGCCCCCAACACGCCTGCCAATCCCGCGCGGCGCCGAGCACTTTCTCCCAGGCGTCCTGACTCTCGCGCAGTTCTTCCAGCGCGCTGGCATTGAAGCCAAGCAGTGATGTGCACAGAGCCGCTCGGAGTGCTCGCGGGTCGGAGGGATTCGCGGCCGCGGACAGCAGCGCCAGGAAATCCTCCGCTTCGGGGGTGTCGAAGACGCTGTCGTCTCCGCGAACGACATTGGGAATCCCCTGGCGGTTCAGGGCCAAACTGAGGTCCCGGGCCCAGACTTTCGTCCGGCACAGAATCGCGACATCCCCGGCGCCCACGCTCCGGCCGGGCGAATCGGATTCGCCGCTTTCGGGGCCGATCCGAGCCCCGGAAACGAGCAGGCGCGCAATGTCCGCCACAATTGCCTGGGGAATCAGGCGCTTGGCCGACTGAACCTCCCCGCGTTTGGGGTCGTCGTCGCGCTCGAGCAAGAGGAAACGCAAGGGGGCCCCCGCCCCCTCCTCTGCGCGCATTTTTTCCGTCGCCCCCGGCGCCGCTTGGGCTTCGTGGAACGGGATCTCGTCAAACAGAAAGGGCGAAGGGCCTCGCGTAAAAATGCAGTTGACCCCATCGATCAGGGAACGATCCGAGCGCCAGTTTCGATCCAGGGTGTACGCCCTGTCCTCGGCTCCGCGCTTGGCGTCTATGTAGGCGAAGATGTCCGCCCCTCGAAAGCCGTAGATGGCTTGCTTGGGGTCTCCGATCATGAAGAGCGAACCCGGAGCAGTCCCCCAGATCCGATCAAAAATTTTATACTGGGTCGGATCCGTGTCCTGAAATTCGTCGATCAGCGCCACGGGATAGCGTTGCAGGACATTGGCCTTGAGCGCTTCCCCCCATTCGCCTTCCAGGGCGGTGACGAAATCCGTGAGCAAACGATCAAAGGTCCGAGTCCGCCGCTCCGTCTGGCGACGCACCCACTCCGCCCGCACGAAAGCCACCAACTCGATGCGCCGATTCAACCACTCGCCCGCGAGCAACTCCGCGTAGGCCATGTCCGCTTCGGCAAAGCGCTGAAAGCTCTCAAAAATCGGGTGCTCGGGCGGCGTCGACTTCTTGGCTGTCTTGCCCTCTATTTCCTGGCGAGTGAACTTCATGAACTTCGAGTCGAAAGCCTTGCCGTCCTTGTGGAAGGTCGCCCGACCGGGGATCGGGCGCGCCAGAACATCGTCCACCTCCCGGGGCCAGACCGATTCGATTGCCGGCTTCGCCGGGTAGCTCGTGTTATTGAGAATCCTTTGACGGGCGCATTCGGCAACCAACTCCACCGCACCCGGGCCCGATGCCTGCCAATCCCTTCCCGCCGCCTCGAAAGCCTGGTGCCAGGCCTTGGCCGCCGCCTGGATTTCAGCGCCGAGGGGCGTCGGCGTATCCGGGACAACCTCTATTCCCGGCGGCGAGAGCACCGCCGATGCCAGCTTGGACAACGCCCGGGCCGAGGTCGAGGGCTGAATGCCCAGCCAGCGAACGAAATCCCCCGGCGCATCGAAGAGGGTCCGAGTCCAGTAGTCCTCCACCACTTCAGCCACAAGCAGGGAATCGTTCTTGACCAATTCGGTCCCGAAGGCCACGCCACTCTCAAAAGCATTTTCTTCGAGGACGCCGTCGCAAAAACCGTGGATGGTGGAAATTGCCGCCTCGTCGAAACCCCGCAGAGCCTCAACCAGCCGATCTCGATCCCGGGCGGGTTCGCCGCGTTCAACGCTACCGGCAACAAGTTGATCAAGCACCGAGTCGGCTCCCCGGCTCGCCGGGTTCTCGGCGACCAGCCGGGCTTCGAAAACCTCGCTGGCTTCCCGGAGCCGCTCCCGAATGCGCTGGCGCAATTCGGCTGCGGCCGCCTTGGTAAAAGTCACCACCAGAATCTGATCCACCTTGAAATCGCCCTCGAGAAGCAGCCGCAGGTAGAGGGTCGCAATGGTGAACGTCTTTCCGGTGCCCGCGCTGGCTTCGATCAGCTGGGTGCCATCGAGTTCAACCGCAAAGGGCTTCAGGGGCTTCATCCGCTGATTTCCTCGCGATGACTCAGCAGGGGCCCATACACCCTGCGGGCCAGGCTCCGAAAGCCATCGCCTTCCTCACCCTCGACGGGGTACCAGGAAGGCGCGAGGGGATCCTGATTGCCGAAGACCCGGCTGAAATAGGGGTCCTCGACTTCTGCCGAAGTGCCCGGCTGCGCCGGACCCGAGTCGTTGCTCTCGGGCCGCCAAAACTTGTACGCGTTCTGGCTGGCCTGTTTTTCCGGATCGCCTCGGGGTTTGGCAGTGACCAGAGTCCTGAGATATTTCCGTGAAGTTTTGGGGAAAAAGGGCATCGCCACGCGCTGACCCCGGAAATAAATCGCCACTAATTGTTCGAGTTCTGCGCGCGCCTCTTCGACGAAGCCAAAACGAATCTGCATGATCTTTCTGGCAGCGGGTCGACCGACGAGGTGGGTCGCGGGTTCGCCGCCCTCGGGCCCGGCTGCGCAAAAGGCCAGGTGCCGGATCCATTCCTCGAGTTCCCAACGGCCTTCGAGCTTCGAAAAGCGCACCTGCACCCGGCCCGCATCCCAGATCCCGTCCAGCCTCCCCACAAGACGCACCCCCGCCAAGGGACAATCGAGATCCAGAGGTGGGTGCTCGTCCCCAGCACGAAGGGACTGACCGCGCGCAAAGAGCTTTCGGGCCTCGGCCTCCACGTCTTCGTAAGCCGCCTCACCCGCCTCGCCCAGAGGCAGAATCCCCAGACCGCGAATTCTCTGGCGCGCCCCCGCCGCTTCTTCCTCGGCCCCCAGGTCGGCAATCAGTTCGTCCCCCGCCCGCCAATACTCGAGGCCCACCAGTTCCATGGGCTCGCGATCGGGTTGGGCTTCGACCTCGTCGGCCAGGAACAAACCCAAGCGGTTGCGCAGCAGCGACCGCGCCGGGTTGCGATAGAAGTCGACAAGTTCGTCGAGGGCCAAAGAGGAAGGGGCCTCGGCCGGAGGCGACAGGGGTTGGGGAACGAAGCGTCCGAGTTCGACTCGCTCGCCCCCGAGCGCACACGCCCCGGCGTAGCCGGTCTGGGAGTAGCTGAAGAGCCGGGAATCGGGACCTCGGGGATCGAAATAGCGCGGACTGAACGGCTGGAGGGGATGAGTCAGGAGCACGGAGTCGCGCAATTCCTGGGTGGCCTCGTCCTCCGAGCCATCGGCCCGGTCGTCCAGGGAAAAGGCCCGGTTGAGGTGATCGAGCAGTTCCCCCACCACCACCGAAGGGGGTAGAGGTTTATTGTCGCGTTCATCCCGCCCCCGATACGTCACCAGGAAATAATCTCGAGCCGACAGCAACGCCTCTAGAAATAGGTAGCGATCGTCTTCTCGGGAACTTCGATCTCCCGGGCGCGACCGTCGAGCCAGTAGGTCAAAACCCAACCGGCGCCGAACACGGGGGAAGTCTCCGTCGCTGAGCCCCATCAGGCAGACCACCCGAAAGGGGATACTCCGCATAGGGACCAATTCGCAAAAAGTGACCCCCCCGGCGAGAAACCCCCCGGCGGGCGGCTTGCGCGCGATCCACGCGTCGAGTTGGTCGCGCAGCGCCGAAAGCGTCAACGCCCCGGTAAAACCCGCCCGCTCCCCGGCCTGGACGAGGTCACCCAAGGCATCGCGAACCCATTGAAGTTGGTGCTCGGTTTCACCGGTGGTCACGAACATCCGCTCGAGCATGGTCGAAAGCAGCCCCGACCATGCCCTGAGCCCCTGGGCTTTCTCGACTCGGGCGTGAAAGTCGAAAAGCAGGCCGGTGAATTCCGCGAATCGACCCAGCAGAACCGCTTCCCCGCCGTGGACCGCGTCCAGGGGCCGCACACCCCCAAAGAAGCGTCCCTCCCTATCCGCCATCGCGTACCCGACCAGAAGCCGGTCCAGGCCGAACCGCCAGGTGTTGTCCACCGCCGCCGGCTGGCCCTCCTGGGCGCGATGGTCGGCGTCGATTCCCCAGCGGACCCCGGCCTCTCGGATCCAATTACCCAGCACGGGTTCGTCCGCCTCCACAAACCCAAAGCGGTCGCGGATACAGGGCGTAGCGAGAAGATCGAGCACAGCGCTCGCCGAAAGGCGTCCCGAAAGTACATCGAGCAGGCGAAAGAAAGCTTCCGCCACCTCGTAGACCGAGCGAGCCCCGCGATCGGCCACCCTGCACGGAATAGCGCCGTGGCCCATGCCCGAGTCGGCACTCCGAGCCCCCCCGCCCGCCTCGGGGCCGAAGGCCGCTTCGATGAAGGGCGCGTAGGCATCGACGTCCGGGGTCATCACGATCACGTCTCGGGGTTCGAGAGAGGGGTCGCGCTCGAAGAGATCGAGCAGTTGATCGCGCAGGACTTCGGCCTCGCGCATGGGGCTGTGGCAGCCGTGGACCTGGATCGAGCGATCGTCGGGAGCCACGCGCTACCGGGCCACTTCGCCCCGGGGGCCGCCGCGATCGCGCAGGTTCAGCACGTCCGACTGCAGGACGGTCAGCATGGAAGCCTCTTGCCCGGATTCTTCCAGAGGGTCGCGATAGAGATCCTCTTCGGATTCCCGATAGTCGACCCCCGCTTCGAGGATCTCCTGAAAATCTCTTCCCAGGCGACCCAGAGACGCCAGCAGGGGATGCCCCTCTTCGAGGTGCAGGGCCTCGGGATCTTCCGTCCCGGACTCTCGCTCCCGGGCGGCGGCCCGAGCCTGTTCGCGCAGGCTGCGAATCTGCCCCCAGTACTCCCGGGATGGGCTGAGCACGAAAAAATGCAATTCCACCCGTTGAGCCAGGGCGTTGAAGGCCGACAGAAACAGGGGCGGCAAAGTCGAGATGCCGAAAACACTGATCCGGGCGGGCAGCCTCCCGGGCGCCGGAGCATCGGCGGCCAGGGCTTCGACGAAGCGGGCTGTCCGCGCCGCCAGGTGACACGATCCGTGACGCTCGACCAGAGCACGCCAGAGCGGGGCCTGCCAGCCCTCGTCCCGCTGGGAGAGGCCGGACTCGGGCGCCGGTGCGCCACGCTCCCAGGCCAGGACCCAGTCCGGGCGGTACACCCCATAATGATCCAGGGTGTCGGCGATGCGCCGGGCCAATTGCAAAGCCTTCTCGCCCTGGGTCTCCCCGTCCAAGTAGTGGATCACCGGAGCGAAGCGCGGATCGTCGGCAAAGGTCGGAATCAACTCGGCGATGGACCACATCAGGTTCCCGGGCTCGAAGGCCGCGTCCACTCGGGGCTCCCCCGGCGGGGCGGGATCGTCGCCCAGAACCTCGCCCAGGACCCGCTGCAGGAAGAGCCGGGGAAAGGGGAAATCCGGATGGGCAAAAACCCCGAGGCGATTGGCCAGTTCCAGGGACAGCCAGCGTTCCATGCCCCGGCCTTGGACCACGATGCACTCGGCCGCCAGGGGGTCGGCCTGGGGCTGCTCGACGAGCCGGGCAAGCTGGGCCAGCAGCGCTTCGACCCGGTTGCTCCGATGCAAATGCATCGGACCACGATAAGGGCATCTTCCTTCGGTCTCAAGGCTCCATCGGTTTCAAGACTCCATATGTTGCAAGACTCCATCTGTTTCAAGACTCCATCGGTCTCAAGGCTGGAGTCCGATCCGGTTCTCGGCGATGATGCCCCGATGCGCGAGCTCTACTTCGCCTATGGGTCGAACCTCAGCAGCCGCCGCCTGGCAGAACGAATTCCGGGCGCTCGGGCCGTGGGCGCCGGCCACCTCGACGACTATCGCCTGGTGTTCAACAAACCCTCCCTCGACGGGTCGGGCAAAGCCAACCTGATCCCGGCGCCGAACCAGAGGGCCTGGGGAGTGATCTGGTCCATCCCCGACGAGACTTGGCCCACCCTGGACGGTTTCGAGCCGGGCTACGCCCGGACTCCCTGCCGAGTACGTGACGAGAGCGAGCAATGGCACGCCGCCCAGGTCTATCTGTGGCTCTCCCCGAGCCCCGAGCAGCTGCCCTTCGCGAGCTATCTCCACCACATCCGGGAGGGCGCCCTCGAGCACGCCCTACCCGCCTCGTTCCTCGAACAAATCGGCCGGGTCCGCACCCGGCCGGATCCCGGCACCGAAAGCCATTGAGGCCACGGCGCCGAACCCCGGGAGTCAGCGTCGGGCCAGACGCTTCGCCAATTTTCCCACGCCCTCGAGAACGGGCTCCGGGGGCATTCCGGTGTAACAAACCCGGACCCACTCGGCGTAATCCCTGCCGGACGAGGAGCCCGGCGCCACCAGGACGCCCTCCTCGAAACAATCTTCCAGAAGCCCCGGCAATCCGCGTCGATCCAGGGCATCCGCCACGTTCACGAAGAGAAACGTCGAACCCTCGGGCGCGGGCAACCCCAGGAGAGAGCCCGCGGCCTCCCCCACCGTGCGGTACTGGTCCCGGGCCACGCGCTGCCAGGCCCCTCCCCCCTCAAGAGCCCGGAGTGCGGCGACCTGGCTCGGAACCGGTGCATTGTAAAAGCTGTGGGTGCCCAGCTTCTGGGCCTGCTCGATGATCTTGGCCGGACCCACCAGGTAGCCCACCCGGTTGCCCGCCATCCCATACGCTTTCGAGAAGGAATAGGCGGTGACCGTGCGTTCCGGGGCCAGGGGCGCCAGGGGCACGTGTTCCCCGTGGTAGACAAAATCCTCGTAGACCTCGTCGGCCAGAATCCACCAACCCCGGTCCCGGGCGAGTTCGGTCAACGCTTCGAGCCAGGTCTCGGGCAAGACCCGCCCTGTGGGATTCGACGGCGTCGAGATGTACAGAGCCACCGTGCCTTCCGTCGCCCGATCGCGCACCGCCGCCACCGCCTCGGCCGCGGAATTCACCCGGTCGTAGAAGGGCACCTCAACCGGCGTGGCTCCAGCGGCCTGAACGATGCCACGGATCAAGGGCCAGAATGGGGCCAGGATCAGCACCTCGTCGCCGGGAGCGGCCAGCGCGCCCACCGCGCAGCCCAGGCCCGCCGTCGCGCCGGCGGTGACCAAAACCGACTCGCGCTCCCAGGGCAGACCGCTGCGCTGACGCGTCCGCTCCACCAGGGCATCGATCAGATCGGGAAGCCCCTGGGTATCGCAGTACTGGTGAAGGCCCGGATGATCCGCCGACGCAATATCCTGCATCCGCATCCCCTCGCCGGGCTCGAGCCAGGTATCCCCGACGTGAAGGGGATAGACGGGGCCGGGGTGGTCGGCCAGACGATGGGCAAAGGGCGAATAGACCGCGCCCGGCATGGCGGTCACCGACGGGTTGAAATGGGGCGGTCGAGGCATGCTGGATCCTTCAGTCGTTGGGCGCTCGGATAACCCAGGCGCATAAAAAATCGCTCAACAATCGATTCAAAAACAATCGATTCAAAAAAAAGAAACCCGACGTTCCGGGGGCCCCAGCGGAGAACACTTCAAGGCCGCCGCTCTCCCTTTGGCCCGGCCTGCGGGAGAGCGCCCCGGATCCCCGGAGAATTCGCCAGGGCAAAGCCATGCCACGCGGCCAAGGCCGATTCCACCGCGGGCAGCATGTCCTCGACCACGTAGGCGTAGAGCAGCCGCGAGGGATGCGGGCCGGCCCGCTCGTCGATCAACTCCGGGCGTTTGTGTCCCGCCCGCACCGACCGGCGCAGGGATTCGGCTGTCTCGATCACCCCCACCCCCAGCCTCCCGCCGGCGGCAAGAATCGTCCGATTGATCTCCCCCGCGTCGGCCAGGGGGTAGGCGATCAGGAGAATCGGCGTCTCGAGTCCGTGGCTGAGTTCAACCATCCGCTCGAGGTCCGGCCCCAGGCTTCCCGTCGGATCCCTCAGGCGCTTGCCCGCCTCGAGCCGACCCGATGGCGGCAACTCCCCGTCGAACCAACCCCCGCGCTGGGAGGGGTCGTATTGGTATCCCGATTGGCTGAACCAGGCGATGGAGGCCAGGCGAAATAACTTGAGATCCAGAAGGGCCCGGCGCAGGGGTTGCCAGCGGTCCTCGCGCTCCCAGCCCAGGGTTTCCGCCACGTTCCACATGTTGTTGACCCCCACCCAGACGATCACCAGGTGAGGGCGCAACTGGAACATCTGGCGTTCGAGTCGGTTGGCCACGAAGGCACTGTTCAGCCCCGGAATTCCCAGGTTGACGACTTGGAATTTCAAGTCCGGGTGCCGGTCGGCCAGGGCGACCTCGAGTTGGGCCGGGTAACTCGCCTCTTCGGGCAGGGGAAGCCCAAAGGTATGCGAGTCCCCCACGCTGAGAATCGTAATCACGTCCTCTGCCGGGAGAGAGCCCGAATCCCGGGCCATTCTGCCGCCTGCAAAGACGGCGGCGATCTGAAGGGTCAACTCCGCCGCCACGGCGCTTCCCAACAGGGCGATCATAAAAAGCCCCATCTTGAAACCGAGCCGGCTTCGCCTGGATCTCGGACCTTGCGCCGTCCCGGTGGAGTGCTGGGACCCTTCGGGAGAACTCAAATCGCCTCCGGGTCGCCCGCTTCCATGAGCGTCGCGTAGCCCTCGCGAAAGGTCGGGTAGTCGAATCGAAAGCCCGTCGCCACGAGCGCCGCACTTCGGCAGCGACGACTGCCCACTGGACGGCCCACGGAAAGCGACTCCGAACTCGGGACCTCGACCAGGGCAACGCCCAAGCGCTCGGCGATCCAGCGCCGAACCTCCCCGGCGTCCGCGGGATCCTCGTCGACACCCACGTAGGTCGCGCCGGGTTCGGGGAGCGCCAGCAGGTGCGCGATGGCCTTCGCCGCGTCGTCGCGATGAATTCGGTTGGTGTAGGCGGGAACGTCGGCGACCGCCACGGACTCG
>CAWVXN010000056.1:0-11016 GCA_963933695.1 uncultured Myxococcales bacterium
CTTTCGAGAGGAAGCCCGGCGCTTCATGAACCTGATCGCCACAGCGTCGGGCAACCGGGTTCTCGCGGTTCTCGTCGAAGCGCTTCATCGCATGTCGGGGGAGACGAGTGCCGGGTGGGATGAAAAACAACGGCGCTCGGCAGTGCGGAACTACGAGCGGGTTGTCGGAGCGCTCGAAGACGGGGATCCAGAGACGGCTCGGACCGTGATGACAAAGTCGCTTTCTGCCGCCCTAAGGGCTTGGGAGCGGACTGTGCCCGACGAACTCAAACAGTCGGTTGCTTGGATTGTTTCCGATAGCTGAATGGAGCAGTGCCATGACAACCCCTAAGTCTAAACAAACGCAAGTGATGGAAGACCAAGGGACGAGCACGGCACCCCAGGTGTCCCTGCGTCCGGGCGACATCGATCTCTCGGATCCAAAGACCTTCGTCGCGGGTGTGCCCATCGAATACTTTCGCGTGTTGCGCGAGCAGGATCCTGTGCACTGGCAAGAGGAATGCGTGCTCCCGGTGTTTGTGCCGGGTCCCGGATTCTTTGTTCTCACGCGCTACGAGGACGTGGCTTTCGTTTCCAAGCACCCAGAGATCTTCTCATCGGCCGCGGGAACCTCCGCGCTCAACGATCTGCGCCCTCGTGAGCGGCGCCTGGCCAGTGAGCAGCTGATCCAGATGGATCCGCCGGACCATTCCGAATTGCGAAGCCTGTTGAACGTGCAATTCAAACCTCGAGCCGTCCAGGAAACCGAGGCGGATATGCGCAGGATTGTCTGCGAGACCCTTGATCGGTTGGGATCGAGATCGGAGTGCGATTTCGTGGGCGACGTCTCGGCACCGATCTCCCTGGGCATCCTCACGAACTTCCTCGGTGTCTCCGATGAGTACACGGCCAGGTTCTATCGCTGGACCAATGAGACCATGCGCTTCGGTGAGCCCGGGTCCTTCAATCTGCTCCGCGCGCGCTTCGCTTTGCTACAGATTTTCATCCAGTCCGCGCTCCTGGCAAGGGAACGCAGAAAACGACCGACCGACGACGTCTTCTCGAGCCTCGTGAACGGTGAGTACCACGGCGCGCCTATCAGTCGAATGATGACGCAGGTGAACTTTTTCCTGCTCATCATAGCTGGCAACGAAACCACACGGAACGCGCTTTCGGGTGGCATCCAGGCGTTGTCCGAGAATCCCGAGCAGTTTGACCGTTTGCGCCGCTCCCCCTCGCTGCTGCCTCAGGCCATCGAGGAAATCCTGCGTTGGGTTTCGCCGGTCATGCAATTCCGAAGAACGGCTCTGTGCGACACGAAGATCGGCGATCAAGCGATCCGCAAGGGTGACAAGGTCGTGATGTACTACGGCGCCGCAAATCGAGACCCCGAGGTGTTCGATGATCCCGAGGTCTTTGACATCACGCGAAAGCCGAATCCGCATCTTGGGTTTGGCGTAGGCACGCACTTTTGCATGGGAAGCCATATCGCGAGGCTCGAGATGCGTGTGACCCTCGAAGAGTTCCTGCGGAGGTACCCGGATGTGAGTCTCGCCGGGTCGCCCGAAAGATTGCAGTCCAACTTCATTAGCGGCATCAAGCGCATGCCAGTGAATCTCGTGTGAACGCTGTGGGTCTGGAGTAACGGACCGGTACGGGAGAAATTGGGAAAAGCAGCGGAACCATTCGAGCATAAGGTGTGGGCTTACGGGTTCCGAGTTGTCCGCATCAGGTTGAGTCGGTCACGCGTTGTCGTAATGAACCTTGCGCCCGCGAAATGGGACTTGACCGTCGGGATCATAATTCGATGCGAGGTCCCTGAGCCGCCACAGCGGTTCCCAACAGCCATGTGACTCGAGTAGCGCCCGGGCCTGCTCGCGGGCGTCGCCCTCCAATGCTTCGAAGTGTTCGCGAAGTCGTTCGAGACACCAAACCCGGTACCGGGATACTGGCAAGTGCCGATACACGACGCCTTCGATCGTGGCGTCGTGCCTTTTTTTCCTCGCGCTCCACGCTTCTGCGTTTGCACAAAGGTATGGGAGGTAGGCGCTTCCGACGTCTTCGAGTAGCGGTCCCCAATCCGCTGGGACCCCATCCACTAGGCTGCCGCTGACTTGACTTCCGCGAGCATTCCAGAGTCGAGATTGCCACTCGTATACCTCGGGAGCGCGCTCGCGCATGAGGTCGCTCGGGGTTGGGTCCTGGCCGAAGTGTCTAAACATGGATGCGAAGAAGCCGAAGTCTGCGAGGGTCGGCACGTCTCCCAACAGATAAGGCCTTACTTTGAAGATATTCGAAAGCCGATGGAGGGTCCCGAAATAGATGCCTTCGACGTGATCCCATGTGTCGCGCGAAACGCCATCGCGACGTACATACATCCCGTGTTGTCTTCTTCGAATTGCCATTCGCTTGACTAGGCCGGGCAATGGCACGCCAGGCATGATCTCATCGACGATTTTTCTGCTCAGATGCAGTCGGTCTTGCCGATAGCTCCACCGAAAGTGCATGGCGGGTCGCCACATCCACTCCTCCGCATAGTCTTCGATCAGACGACTGAAAAAGGCTTGAAGTGGGTCCGCCGGAATAACCACCGGCCCGGGAAACTGCGTTTCGAACCAGTCGATCATCGGGGTCGTGTCGGTCATGAAGCGGCCGTCTGGAAGCTCGACAGATGGCATTTGCGAATTGCCGGTCTTTTCTTTCAGGAGCCGCTGGATGCTCGGCGAAAACCGAACCAGCCGATAGGGAATCTCCTTGTAGCGAAGGTACCCCTCAAGTTTTCCCGTGTAGTACGAGATGACTGAGCCATAGACGATCAACTCTGCCTTGGTGGACCCAGTCATGATCGATGTCCCTGATGTCAAGCCGTCGCCGCCGCCAAAATTGTTTCCACCAATGCATCCGCTTCGGCCTCCTGAATGAAGTGCGGGCCGTTGGGGAACTCCCGATGGGGCTGGCCCTTTGCGCCGGGGACATACTGTTGAAACACGGGAGCAAACCATCCGAGTACCGGGTCGGCGAGGCCGTACGCAGTCACGAACGGTTTTTCCCATTTCTCGAGCACGCGCCATGCCTCATTGAACAGGGCCAGACCGTCGGGAATCAGTTTTTCAGGTTGGATCAATGAAGGGAAGACGAGTACGCCTGCTTGATAGCTTGCGTCGGGAAAGGGCGAGTCGTAGGCGTCGATCTCGGCCTGGGAGAGATCCATGCTTCCACCCATGCCGACTCCTGCCAGCCCTTCGGCGAGGCTTTTCCCCACGTCCATGTGATCTTGTGCTGCGGCCCAGTCTTGCCAGCGCGAGAATGCTTCGGAGTCCTTCGACCCGGTGAGGGCGGCAGCCATGCGATCCATATTCGATGGATCGGGGAGGGCGGCGTTTGCCGCGACGATGGCTCGAAAGCGCGACTCCTCGTGAAGGACCGCGGTGAATCCGATCAGGCTGCCCCAGTCCTGCCCGAAAAAAGTGGCGTCCTGAACGTCGAGCTTGACGATACATTCACGGATCCAGGCAACGTGCCGTGCAACGCTGTAGTCGCTTTGTTCAGTTGGCTTATCGCTGCGTCCGAAGCCGATCTGATCCGGGGCGATCACACGATGGCCTGCCTTCACAAGGCCGGGAATCATTTTTCGATAGAGATAGGACCACGTCGGTTCCCCGTGGAGAAGCATCACTAGTTTTCCGTCCCGAGGCCCTTCGTCGATGTAGTGCATGCGAAGGCTCTCACCTCCATCGGGGTTCGTGACGTCGATGTAATGGGGTTCGAAGGGGTAGCCATCGAGTCCTTCAAAGCGAGAGTCGGGTGTTCGTAATGCCTTCATGGTGGGATTCCTTATTGGGTGTCGTTTGTGACGAGCCAGGGCCCCTTGGGATTCAGAGGATAAGGCATTCGGGCTGGGTTTTGGAACAACGGCGGGGTATGGGCGTTCTATCAAGTTTCTTTTGGGGAGGCCCGTGACCGGGTCAGTCCTGTTATCACCGAACCACAGGTCCTCCTTTTGGTTTGCATTCCGTTTGCCCACGAACTGATATGGACCCTTGCGCGCCGTCCATTGCGCCGGAACATCGGTTTTAGGCGCCAATCGCAGCCCGAGGTTCGCCAGGCGGGTCCGCCACTTGCGTAAACACTTCCTGTCCGGCACGGGCGTGGGCGAAAGAGTCTGCGGTCTGGATAGCGCATCGATTTATGCATCAAAAAGCAGGCAGTGGCAGAGGATGTTCACCAGGCACTGGAGTACACCACTCGCTGCTAAGGGACCCTCGCCGACAGCCATTTACAAGCCTGTCGGTCGAAGGTCTGCGGTTCTCAATGGAAGTTACGGGGGGGGGCACTGAGGGTCAGCGGTTACGATGCCGGTCGCGGAGCAGAGGGTTGAAGTGGGGACTCCGATACCAGTTGGCAGGATCTCCTGGGGCGGGTGAAACGCAGTGGACCATCGGTGTGACCGGTGGACGTGCTTCGGCGAGTCCAAGCCGGTATTGTCCCGGCCATTGAACCGCACAGTACGACTCACGGTTCACTGCGGTACGCACTTCGTTGCGTACTTCGAGATACAGTGAACCCGTACCTCAATAATCTGGGCCCCAGGCTGGAGCCAGCCGATCACACGACGCAACGTTTCCTAGTTCTCGGACCGCCTCTCATATCTCGGACCGCCTTCTCATAGATGGCAGTGACTGGGCAGGGAAGGAGATACGAGAAAAAGTGGCACAGGGTACAGTCAAACAGTTGCAGTAAAGCGCTGGCTAAGCAGCAGTAAGAGCCGTAAAAAATCGGTGGCCGCCGCTGTCATTTCCAAAGAGTGTTCCAGTCCGGGCGGGCTCTCTCCTCCTGCACCGACGAAATCACGAGGCTCACAGTCTATGCCTGCCAAAAAAACTAGCGCCACGAGCGGCACCAAGAACACTAACGACATCAGCGGCGCGAACGCAGCGGGCGGCGCCCTCGCGCTTCTTGTCGAAGAAGTGGGTAAGCGAAGCGCGCTCCTGACCAGCGGAGAGCACGGCGCCTTCGTGGGCAGCGAGCTCCTGGCCGTGGACCGCGCGCTGTCTCGCATCCTGGCCGAAGGCCTGGCACGGGGACCCGTTTTCTGTGAGTGGGGCAGCGGCCTCGGCGGAGCCTGCGGCGTTGCCGCGCTCCAGGGCTTCAGGGCGCTCGGCATCGAGATCCAGAGAGAGTTGGTCGACTCCGCCCGCGTGCTCGCGGAGAACCTGAGTCTCCCCATGGTATTCGCCGAGGGCTCGTTCCTGCTCCCCGGGGATGAGGATCTCGTCAGTACAGCGACGGACCACACGGAGCTGACCTTCGACAGCCAAGCGTGGGACGAAATGAATCTGGCTCCCGCAGACTGTGACGTCGTCTTCGCCTACCCATGGCCCGGCGAAGAGGAGATGGTGGATCGCACCTTCGCTCGACACGCTTCCGCTGAGGCTATCCTGATGACGTTTCACGATTTTGACCGGGTGCTCGTTCAGCGCAAGCTCCACCATCAAGAGGCTCTGCGGACCCTCGGCTGGATGTAGACCACACCCATGCCGTGCCTGGATTGAAACGGGCTCGGTTGTGTCTGGATCGGCGACGCTCGTCCGGGGATGCTTGATCGGCGAACTGACCCGAGGGTTCAGAAGGGCTCAGATTTCCGGCAGGAAAGCCTAGTCCCGCTCCTGGGCGAGCTCCGACGCCGATCCGAATCACCGCCCGTGATGCCGTGGGGGTCCCCGCCCCAGGTGCTCCTCTGTGTCGGCGGGCCAGAACGTAACTGGCACCCCGATCTAGACCGAGTCCTGCACGACCTGCCGCATCACTTACGTGTCACCACGACCGGCAAACGCGTGTAGCCCTTCACGAATGACGAAAGGGTGCGGCTCGGTTCTTCCTGCACCTCGATTTTTTCGAAGCGTTGCAGGATCTCCTCCCATAGGACTCGGATCTGTAGCTCGGCCAAGCGGCTCCCCATGCAGAAATGAGTGCCGTGGCCAAACGAGAGGTGCCTAGTCGCGTTGGGGCGTTCGATGTCTAGGGCCTCCGCATTCTCAAAGACATCCTCGTCGCGATTTCCGGAGATGTACCACATGAGTAGCTGGTCATCTTTTTGGATAGGCTTGCCCGCGAGTTCGCAGTCGCGGGTCGCGGTCCGTCGCATGTAGGAGAGCGGCGTCTGCCAGCGGATAATCTCGGGCACCAGTTTCTTGACAAGTCCGTGATCGGCCATGAGCAAGGAGTACTGCTCGGGATATTTATTGAGTGCGTAGACGCTCCCAGACATGGTGTTCCGCGTCGTATCATTGCCGCCTACGATCAGAAGAAGCAGGTTGCCCAAGTGATCTGCTGCGCCCATATGTTTGGTCGCCTCTCCGTGGACGAGCATCGAAACCAGGTCGTTCCCTCGCGGACGATTTCGCCGATCCTCCCAAAGTCGGGAGAAGTACGAAACGCACTCCATCATCTCGTCGCGCTTCTGGCTCTGGGATTCGACAATACCGCCGGGCTGCGGAATGGCGAAAACAATGTCGGACCAGCGCGTCAGCATTTGCCGGTCCTCGAATGGGAAGTCGAAGAGCGTCGCGAGCATTGCCGTCGTCAACTCGATTGACACGGTATCCACCCAGTCGAAGGCTTCGCCTTCGGGAAGGGAGTCGAGCAACTCACAGGTCCGCTCGCGGATCAGCGGCTCGAGGCGTGTGAGGTTGCGCGGTGCAACCGACGGTCGGACCGCCTTGCGCTGTTCCGTTTGCCCGGGCGGGTCCTGGGAGATGAAGGCTGGATTTCCCGGCTGAAAGAAAGTGGGAGCCGGCGAACCAACGGGAAAACCCAAGGTGATCCCTTGCGCGGATGAAAAGGTCTCCCAATCAGAACTCACCGTCTTGATATCGTCGTACTTCGTGACCGACCAATACCGTCCGGCCGATTCGATTTCGTTGAAGTGAACGGGATCCTCTTTCCGCAGTCGCTCGAAGTGGCCCTGCCAGCGGTTTTCGCCGAACAGATTTGCGTTTAGGGGGTTGATGTCCTCGAGGGCCAGTTCCTGGGCGGCGGGCACATTGCGGCCCGCCTCCGCCTGTTCTTGCTCGGGGGTCCGGAACTCCCCCGACATGGGTTGTAACTGCTGGGTCGTTGTCCCGCTCATCTTCTTGATTTCTCCATTCGTCTAGATCGCAATCTTAGGCCCTTCTGTCCCCGCCGTCTCGGAAGTTCGTTCATACGGAAACCCTTGAGATTTCGTGCCCGTGACCGGCCCGCAGCTACTGCTTCGCGATGGACTGATACACGCCCCTCGTTGTCAGTTGCACCGTGATGGGTTGCCTGGTGCGGTTCTTCCAATACCAGCCGTGCTTGCCGTCGAAGGCCGCTTCGAAGATGCCTTCCGAGCGTTGCTTGGTGGCTTTCTCATAGCTGGTGAAATCGCTGGCGGGCTTGCCCGTCTCGTCGCCATGAAACTCGAAGAACAGGGGCCCATTGTCGGCTACCCACAAAAAATTCATGGTGTCACCGAGACGCATAGCCGCCTTGATCTCGGCTCCCTGCCCCGGCTGTAGGGTCAGACTGAGGGTGTCCGATCGCTCGGCAGACGTAGGGTCGACCTCGGGCGTCACCTCTTCCGCTCGCTGCTTCATCAGGCCCAGCTCGGTCAGCCCAAGTGTCTTGCCCACGCCGGTCGGGTCGATCCCCAGCTCGGCGGGCAACACTGCGGTGATCCCCAACACCACGGCAATGGCCACAGCGGCCACCGACGCCACCGAAAGCTGGCGGAGGGTGGGCAGGTCGGCCGGATCAAGCGTCTGACGCTCACCCATTGAAGAACCCCGCGAGTTGGTAGATCACCAGGCCGATTCCGGCCACGATCAGCAACTGGTTGGCGACTGTGGCGTGGCGCTGAAAGGACGCGCTCCTACGCCAGAAACTCATGCCGATGAGCACAAAGCCCAGGGCCAGCAGCTGGCCGACCTCGACCCCCACATTGAAAGAGACGATGTTGGTAACTAGCCCATCCTGGGAGAGCTCGAAGTCCTGGAGCTTGGTGGCCAGGCCAAAGCCGTGGAATAGGCCAAATGCCAGCACCGCCACCTTGGCGTTGGGCTGCACGCCGAACCAGGTCTGGAACAGACTCAGGTTGTCCATTCCCTTGTAGACCACCGAAAACCCGATGATTGCATCGATGAGGTAGGGGTTGACGTGGGTGCCGCTGAGCACCCCAAACAGCAGGGTGATGCTGTGGCCCAATGAGAACAGAGTCACGTACAGGGCCACATCCGGGGCGCGGAACAGGAAGAAGATAACGCCGAAAATGAACAGCAGGTGGTCATAGCCGGTGACCATGTGCTTGGCGCCCAAGTAGATGAACGGCCCGATCTGGGTGCCCGAGCTTTGCTCGAGGAACAGCTGGTCGCCATCGGCGACCCCATGGGCCAGTGCCACAGCCGGGAGCAACAGGGCGAAGAGGGCCCACAGGGGCAACGTCTGTTTCATCGGACCTCTCAGGTGGGCGACAGGGGATACCCGCACAGCGCTCCTCGGACTACTTCAGCAGCGCCTGCAAGCGGATGGTCACGTCTGGTTCGGCAAACTCAGCCAGGGCGCCATCGACAGAGCAAATTTCGGACTTACAAGCGTATCAGTAGGGGCCCGAGGATTCAAACTGGATTCTTGCACACTGTTTGAATATGGGTGTTCTGTCAAGTTTCTACTGGCAGGCCCGTAATGGGCAGGCACTGTGGGTTGACGATGTGGGTTGACGATGTGGGTTGACGATCTCGCCGACGAGTTCGGCCGAGTTCGGCTATCTGGACGGAAACGAGGGTAGACGAAAACGAGAGTGGACCACAACGGGACACCGCCGCCGGGCTATGCTCAGCGACTACGTTACTAGGAGATACGTGCGATCATGAACCGAACGCAGTTGAACATCCGAAGCGAATAGGAGACGGGCAGCGATGGCAGGGAAATTCGAAGGCAAGACGGTGATCATTACAGGCGCAGCTGGCGGTATTGGGTTGGCAGCGGTGACCCGGTTCGCAAGTGAAGGCGCGAGCATCGTCGCCGTTGATCTGAAGCGAAGCCCGCTTGACGCAGCCCTGGCAGCAGCGAAAGCCGCCGGTGGTGAGTCGATCGCTGTCGATGCCGACGTCTCAAACGAGTCCGATGTGCAGCGCTATGTCGCCGAGGCTGTTTCACGCTTTGGCGGAGTCGACGTCCTGTTTAACAACGCCGGGATCGAAGGTGCGGTGATCCCGCTTGAAGAGTACCCCCTGGATATGTTTCAGCAGGTTATGGCGGTCAACGTCAACGGAGTTTTCCTCGGCATGAAGCACGCGGTGCCGGCGCTTCGAGCGCGGGGCGGCGGTGCGATTGTGAATACGTCTTCTGTGGCGGGCATGACGGGGAACGCGTCCATTTCGGCCTATGTGGCAAGCAAGCACGCGGTCGTCGGGCTTACGCGGTCGGGTGCTCAGGCCTATGCCGGGGAGGGGATTCGGGTCAATGCCGTTTGCCCGTCTCCAGTTGACACTCGAATGATGCGCGCCCTTGAAGAAGGGCTCAATGCGGACGACCCCGCTGCGATCAAGGAAAAGATGGAAGGCATGATCCCGGCGGGCCGCTACGGGACACCCGAAGAGGTCGCGTCCTTCGTCGCCTACCTGGCGAGCGACGAAGCCAAGTTCATCAACGGCGGTATTTTTCCGATCGACGGGGGCATGACGTCGGCTTAACGCGCTGGGCCGACTCAGTGTGTCGTTCGAACCCGATTCCTGGCCGGCGATTGCCTAGCGAAAATTCGGTGTCCGCTTCTCGATGAAGGCGTTCACCGCTTCTTTGTGTTCAGGCGTTTTCCAGCACTCGCGCAGCAATGCACTCTCGCGTTCCTGGATGGCGGTGAAGTCGGTTTCGGTGCCGTTCTGGCTCAGCAGCTGCTTTGTCATGATCAGCTGGGGCGACGGGTTTGCGGCGATCTCCCGGGCCAGTTCGAGTGCCTGGTCGAGCACTTCGTCCTGAGACGTCAAGCGATCCGCGAGTCCAACCCGGTAGGCCTCCTCCGCGGAGAATAACCGCCCGGACAAACACAGCTCGCTCGCACGACCAAAGCCCATGCGTTGCACCAGGAAGTGGGTACTGGCGAGTTCGGGCACGAGCCCCATCTTGATGAACCCCATGCCGAAGCGTGCGCGTTCTCCGGCCAGGATGACGTCGCATGGCAAGATCATTGTGAGGCCAATGCCAACGGTGGCGCCATTGACGGCGGCAATGACTGGCTTTGACTCGCGCAGAAGCGCAACCCAGTCGAGACCGGCGGGCAGCCCGCCCGAGCCTTCTTGGGTATTGGCTCCCGGGTCGTTACCGTCGATGCGGTTTTTAAAAGTGTCTTCCATGTCGGCACCGGCACAGAATCCCCGGCCTGCGCCGGTGATCACTATCGCGCCAACATTCTTGTTTTTGTTGGCTCGGCCGATGGCGTCGGCCTGCTCTTCCGACATCTGCGGCGTCCACGCATTGAGCTTGTCGGGACGGTTCAACGTGATGAGCGCAACGTCCTCTTGCACCTCATACAAGATTTGTTCGTAGTCACCTTGCCTGGACATGGGATCTCCGTTTTGCGAAATGTGATGAAGCGCAATGATATTGCATGGATGATGGGAAAGGGGATGCGATCCGCAGGTAACCGCGGCCTTTAGGGGGGCTAATCCCTTTGGGAGCGATCGACGCGCAGGCCCGGCCGCCCGTCATCGAAGACAAGTTCCCATTCCGGGACTCGAAGTGCCGCAAGGCAGCCTTTGAAGCGGGTGCCTGGGGCATTGCCGATAGGTCCTCGGGTCTTGCGTTCGTCGAAGCGCGACCCCACCGAGTAATCGATACACATGACACTGCGCGCCGGGCCAAGCGCACTGTGGGGTGGCGTGTCACCGAAAATGTCCGAGTCAGATTTTTCACTGAGACCAAGCTGGTCCGGCGAGTACCGGCGCCAGTAATGCCCGACGACAACCGGCGGCCCGGAGTAGTCGTGCCACCACGGCACGCGTTCGACCATTCGCCATTTCCCAG
>CAWVXN010000057.1:0-10996 GCA_963933695.1 uncultured Myxococcales bacterium
GGTCCTCCTCTACAACGATGATTTTACACCCATGGAGTTCGTGGTGATGGTTCTAGAGAAGATTTTCGGAAAAGGTCCCTCTGCAGCGACCCAGATCATGTTGCAGATTCATCGTTCGGGGCTCGGGGTCGCGGGGGTCTACCTTCTCGAGGTGGCCGAGACCAAGGTGGCCGCGGTTCACAAGGCCGCCGAGTCGCGCGGGTTTCCCCTCCGGGCAGGGTTGGAGAAAGAATGAGCGAAATCGGTCGAGTACTTCAGTTGACGCTGCAGGCGGCCCACAACGAAGCCGTCGCTCGCCGGCATGCCTACCTCACGGTGGAGCATCTCCTCTATGCGCTGCTCTTCTCCGACGAAGGCCAGGACATCCTGGGGAAGTCGGGCGCGGATGTCGAGGCTCTTCAACGCGATCTGGAACGCTTCTTTGACGAGGATTTGGAGAGGGTGCCCGGGAACGAGCCCGTGGATACGCTCCAGACCCTTGCCTTCCATCGGGTGATTCAGCACGCCCTGGATCACGCAGAAAGCGCCGAGAAGGACGAGGTGGAAATCTCCGATCTGGCGGTTTCGCTCTTTCAAGAGCCCGACTCCCACGCGCTTACCCTGTTGCGCGGGCAGGACGTCTCGCGCATGGACGTCATGCGTTACATCGCCCACGGCGAAGTGAAGCGCGGTGCCGGCGGCGGCCCCCTGGGCGCCAATGGCGAAGGGGTGGGTGCCGAGGGCGAGGGTGGGGAGGGTCTGCCCGCCGATCCCCTCGTGGCCTTTGCGACGAACCTCACCGATCGAGCAGCCCGGGCTGAACTTGACCCCATGATTGGACGAGGCGCGGAACTCGACAGGGCGGTTCATATCCTGGCTCGGCGGCGCAAGAACAATCCTATCTTCGTGGGCGAGAGCGGAGTGGGGAAGACCGCGATCGCTGAAGGTCTTGCCATGCGGATTCATGAGGGACGCGTGCCCGAGGAGTTGATCGGTGCCGAGATATTCTCCCTGGATATTGGTTCGTTGTTGGCGGGGACGCGTTATCGCGGGGATTTCGAAGAGCGCTTGAAGGCTTTGCTCGCCGCCCTGGAAGCCAAAGAAAAGTCCATCCTCTTTATCGATGAAATTCATACGGTGCTCGGTGCCGGGTCGGCGCAGGGCACCACTATGGACGCTTCGAACATGCTCAAGCCGGGGCTGGCCGATGGGTCGTTGCGCTGCATGGGCTCCACGACCTATCAGGAGTACAGGCATTTTGAGCGCGATCGGGCTCTCGCCCGGCGATTCCAGAAAGTCGATATCGAGGAACCCTCGGCGGGGGAGTGTGTCCGCATCCTCCAAGGCCTCGCCCCCCGTTACGAGGATCATCACGGGGTGCGCTACACGTCGGCCGCACTCAAAGCCTGCGTGGATCTGTCCATTCGACACATCAACGAGCGCTTTCTGCCGGACAAGGCCATCGACGTGATGGACGAAACGGGAGCCACGGTCCGGCTGCGGCCCACGGCGCGCAAGCGCAAGACCGTTGGATTGCGAGATGTGGAAATGGTCGTTTCCCGTATGGCGCGGGTTCCGCTCGAGAGGACGGCCAGCAAGGAGAGTCGTCAGTTGGCCGAACTCGAAGGAGACCTACTAAAGGCCGTCTTCGGTCAGCCAGCGGCGGTTCGCTCGGTGGCCCAGGCGGTGAAGCGATCGCGCGCGGGACTCGGCGGCATGGATCGGCCAGTGGGTTCGTTTTTGTTCGCTGGACCCACAGGCGTGGGCAAGACGGAACTGAGCAAGCAACTGGCGAATTGCCTGGGCGTCCCATTCCTGCGCTTCGATATGAGTGAGTACATGGAGAAGCACTCGGTGTCCCGTTTGATCGGCGCTCCGCCGGGCTACGTGGGGTACGACCAGGGGGGAGTGCTTATCGAGCAAGTTCGCAAGCACCCCTACGCGGTCTTGCTGCTCGATGAGATCGAGAAGGCCCACTCCGACATTTTTGACATCCTTCTGCAGGTGATGGATCACGCGACGCTCACCGACAATCAGGGCAGGGAGGCTGATTTCCGGCACGTGACCCTGATCATGACCTCGAACGCCGGCGCTCGGGAGATGGCATCCCAGGCCATTGGCTTCCGGGGCGATCGGGCGGGCGACGGAAGTAAGGCGGTGGAGAAACTCTTTAGTCCTGAGTTCAGGAATCGTTTGGATGAAGTCGTTCAGTTCGATCCCCTTGCTCCTGAGGTCATGGGCCTTATCGTCGACAAGTTCATCGCCGAGTTGGATGCCCAGTTGCTCGAACGCAAAATCAAGGTTGAACTGACCGCCGCGGCCAAGGTTCGCTTGGCTGAAAAAGGCTACGACAAGGATTTTGGAGCACGGCCACTCGCGCGACTGATTCAGCGGGAAATCAAAGATCCTCTTTCGGACGAGGTGCTTTTCGGCCGCTTGGTCAAAGGGGGCAAAGTGCGGGTGGACGCTTCCGAGGACGGCTTCGCCTTCGAGTTTTCCGAGCGGGTCAAAGTTTCCAGCTGAAGAGGCCTGCTTCGGAACGCCGCCCGGGGGCTCAGTCCCGGAGTTCCGGGGGGAGCTTGAAGTGCATGCCCTCGTCGATCACCGGTAGGGATTCGATGGTGCTGTCGTTGCCAGCGAGGGCGCAGAGGTGCTCCACGACTTGGGCCACTAGGAATTCCGGAGTGGATGCGCCTGCGCTGACGCCCACGCAGTCGAGTCCCTCTATCCAGGCCGGGTCGATATCGGCGGCCTCGGTGATGAGATAGCTGGGCACCCCGAGTTTTGTGGCGACTTCAACGAGACGGTTGCTGTTGGAGGAGGCAGGGGCGCCGACAATTAGGACCAGTTCCGCCTGGGCGGCGAGTTCCTTGACCGCGTTCTGTCGGTTCTGGGTGGCGTAACAGATGTCGTCTCGTCGGGGCAGTTCTATGGAGGGGAAGCGGGCTTTCAGGGCGTTCATGACCTCGCGCGTGTCGTCCACTGAAAGGGTGGTTTGGGTGACGCAGCCCAGTCGCGAGGCATCTCGTACATTGAGTCCCGCGACGTCTCCTGTCTTTTCCACCAAGTACATCGCGCCGGGTGCCTGGCCCATGGTGCCCTCGACCTCGACGTGGCCCGCATGCCCGATCATCACAATGTCAAGGCCCTCGCGCCGCATGCGGTGGACTTCCCGGTGGACTTTCGTGACCAGGGGGCAGGTGGCGTCGATAGGGCGTAGGCCACGTTTTTTCGCGACCTCGCGAACGGCCGGCGAGACGCCGTGGGCACTGTAAATCAACTGGGCACCCGTCGGAGCCTGATCCGGTTCCTCGACGAACACGGCTCCCTTGGCGTGAAGGTCATCGACCACTCGGCGATTGTGGACAATTTCGTGGCGCACGTAGACGGGTTGATCGGTGCGGGCCAGGGCGCGTTCGACGATTTCGATGGCCCGGTCCACGCCCGCGCAAAAACCTCTTGGATTGGCGAGAACAACCTTCATGGCCAGCAGATTAGCGGTCCTTGGGGAAGAGGGCAGTCGGCGAAGCGTTTCCCGCGGGCGGAAAGGGGTGGCGGGGGTACACTCAGCTTCGCAAAGAAATTGTGTCCACGGGTGAAGTGTCCATAGTCGGCGATGATGGGGTCGGGGTGGAGCGCGCTGAAGCTTCGAAGCAGAGGGCAGGAAAAGGGGAAAGATGGCCGAATTGACCGCCGAGGATCGTTTTTTGCGCAGTTGCCGCGGGCAAGAGGTGGATCGGCCTCCGGTCTGGCTGATGCGACAGGCCGGTCGTTACCTGCCCGAGTATCGCGCTGTCCGCAAAGGCGTGACCTTTCTCGAGATGTGCCGGGATATCGAGCGCGCGGTGACGGTTTCGCTCCAGCCCATCGATCTGGTGGGGAGCGAGGCGGTGATTCTCTTCCAGGATATATTCACCCCGATTCCGGCGATGGGGGTCGACTTCGATTTCGCACCGGGTCCGGTGATGGCCGAGCCCCTGCGCAGCGCCGAGCAAGTGGCCGCCCTTCGCGTGCCCGATCCCCGGGAATCGGTGCCCTTTGTGTTCGAAATCATCCGAACCCTGCGCAAGGCTCTTGAGAGTCGAAGCATTCCCTTGCTGGGCTTCGCCGGTGCACCCTTCACTCTGGCCGCCTACATGGTAGAGGGAAGCGGATCCAAGGATTTCGCGAGCCTGAAGACGATGCTTCACCGCGAACCCGAGCTGCTACGGGAATTGCTGGCGATCCTGACCGAGATGACCGTCGGTTATATCGATGCCCAGATCGAGGCGGGTGCTCAGGCGGTGCAGCTTTTCGATACCTGGGCGGGGCTGCTCTCGCCCGAGGAGTATCGCGAGTGGATTGCGCCGACCCACAAGGAAATTATTAGACGCATTCGAAACGACGACACGCCGTTCATTCTCTACGTGAATAACGGCGCGCACTTGGTAGATCAGATGGCCGAGTCTGGGGCCGATGTGATCTCTCTGGATTGGCGGGCCTCCCTGGCCGACGCGGCGGAGCGCTTCGGCGATCGGGTGTCGCTCCAGGGAAATCTCGATCCCTGCGCCTTGGCGGCGGACCCTGATTCGATTCGCCAGCGGGTGCAGGAGATGGCTCGGGATGCGGCCCCCGCCCGGGGCTTTATCGCCAACCTTGGCCATGGCTGCCTTCCGGGCACGCCGGTGGAGGGGGTCCGAGCCTTCACCTCGGCGGTGCGCTCGCTGGGGTAGGCGATCAGGGGTAGGCGCTCTGGGGAATAGGCGGCGCGTTCAATTTTCCAGATGAGACTCGACCCACGCCGAGACGGCCTCCACAAAAGCCGGAGAGTCGTTGACGCAGGGGGCCAGGGCGAAGTGCTCTCCGCCAAGTTCTTTCCACTGTTGGCGGAGCCTTATGCCTACCTCTTCGAGGGTCTCGAGGTTGTCGGCGGTAAACGCGGGACAAACCACCAGCAGGGATCGCTTTCCCGCCGCGTAGAGTTCGGGGAGCACGAAGTCGGTATACGGCTTGATCCAGGGGTCTCGTGTCAGCCTTGATTGGAAGGAACTGCTGTAGCCACCCTCCTGGAGATGCAGAGTCCGGCTCAACTCGCGAGTCGTTGCGAAGCATTGAGCGCGGTAGCAACGCCGTCCTGGAGCGCCGGGCGCGTCGCAGCAATTTTCCTCGGTTAGGCAACCCGGGATCGGCCGTAGTTGGGATTCGGGCAATCCGTGGTAGCTGAAGAGCACATGCTCCCAATTCCGGTCGGCCAGAAGGGGACGCATGGTGTCCGCTTGCGCCTCGATGAATCCCGGATCTGCATAAAAGTCGCCGTGCGTGATGAGTTGGAAAGGACTTCCGAGCCGAACGGTTTCCTCTCGTACCCGAGCCACCGCCGAACCCGTAGCAGCCTCGGCATACTGGGGGAACTGCGGAAATACCAGCACACGCCGAACGCCTGCGGCCTGCAGGCGCTTCAGGGCGGATGCGATATTGGGCTGCTGGTAGCGCATGGCAAGCTCCACGCGAAAGCCCTCGCCCAGGCGAGTGCCAAGGGCCTCGGCCAGGGCGCGCGAGTGGATCAACAGGGGCGAACCGGCTTCCCGCCAAATTTTCGAGTACGCCAGGGCGGTCTTGCTCGGTCGGAAGGGCAGGATGATCAGGTTCAAGAGCAGCCAGCGGCTCAGGGGGGCCATGGTCAAGACCCTTGGGTCGCTCAGGAATTCCCGGAGATAGCGCCGAACGTCGGACACCGAAGGGGAGTCCGGCGTCCCCAGATTCACAAGGAGGATACCAACGGGCGACACTGGACTGGGAGGGGTTTGCATGAGGACCTGGGTGCCGTCTACGGAGGACGGGGCGAGACACATCAACCGCGATGGAGTCCGCCAAGTTTGAAGGAGAGGCCGAGGTAGAGCGCCGGGTAGGCAAGGCTCAACTCGGCGACATGATATTGACTGGCCGTAGCCGGATTGAGAACGGTCCATCCCAGGACAATCGCCCACAGGAGTCCCGAGTAGCTCGTGAAGTAGCGCAGGGCATGATTGGAGAGCCGGCTGGGGTAGACGTACTTGTAGGGGATGAATACCGCGATTCCCAGGCCGACGATCCAGAGCGTACCGGCCAGGGCCGAGAATTCGAAGAGCCAGAGGTAGAAGGCAAGCACGTTCCAATAGGAAGGGAAGCCAAGAAAGAAGTTGTCATCGGTTTTGGCCTCCTTCTGGGAAAAACCGAATGCGCTCGCAAGGACGGGGATGGCGAGCCAGGCCGGGCCCAGGACGTTCCCGGCCTGCCATATGAATACGCAGGGCACGATAACGAAATTGAGGTAGTCGACGATGTCGTCGAGGCGACGGCCATCGATCCAGGGTGCGAACTCCTCGACCGCCAGGCGACGGGCGAAGAAGCCGTCGATCGAATCGATGGCCAGGGCAACAAGCATGTAGATCATGGCCGCGGGCAGGTCGTCGCGCAGAATTTCAATGAGGGCGAAAAGTCCGAGAACTGCCCCGCTCGCGGTGAGCAGATGAACCGCCAAGGCGGCGATACTACGGCCGGTTAGGCTCATCGCTGGGACCGAATCGTCCGCTGAATCGTTCTGTTCCATGAGCATTTGGATTCTTGTTCGGGGGTAGGGGCATGGGTTCAGTGGCTTCGGAGAGCATAACAAAGCCGCTATTGTCTGGGCGGCGAAAGCCCATTCCGGATTCCGAGTTCGGGGTGCAGGGGTGTCTAGAGATGAGGGGAAGGGAGAGGCCGTTGGGAGCGGGCGAGGCGGCGACCCAAAGGGCTGAGTCGCAGCTCGCGTCGGCCCAGGCCGCGGGTTGGACCACCCGGCTGGAGAGCGTTTTGAATTGGTCCAGGAGTCACTCGCTGGCGCCGATCTTTCTGACAGGAGGTTGCTGCGGGGCAGCGGGGATGGCGACGGGTATCGGCCCACGGTCCGATCTCGACGAACTGGGGAGCGGAGTTCCCCACTATGCGCCCCGCCACGCGGATCTCCTAATCGTGAGCGGCCCGGTGACAGCGAAAAGAGCCTCCGGGATTCGCCGTCTCCACAGGGATATGCTGGATCCCAAGTGGGTGGTTGCCTTCGGAAATTGTGCCTGTTCGGGGGGGGGCAGTGATAATTATGCGGTGAGCCCAGGCCTTGGAACGCTCCTGCCTGTGGATATATTTATCCCGGGTTGCCCACCCCGCGCCGAGGCGTTACTCGATGGTCTGAGCAAATTGAGGCTGCAGATCCGTGGGTCGGTCGACAATTCGCCATGAGGCGCCTGGCGGGGTTCGATTCTTCGGGAAAAGGTTCACGGGTGTAGAAACCCGCGTAACATCCTCAACCGGGTGCTCGTTTGAAAGCTTGGAGGTAACCCCGGGGTGCGGGCTGTGCGGCGACTCGGGGCGATGGAGGCTCGGCGGGATGACGACTAGGGCGATCAGGGGAGCGGGAAAATGAGAACAGGGGTCGAACTTCCGGCGCTTGGGGAAAGCGTGGTCGAGGGGACGGTTTCCAGATGGCTGGTTGCGGCGGGGGACCGCGTCGAAGTCGACCAACCCCTGGTCGAGGTGACCACCGACAAGGTGGATGCGGAGATTCCCTCGCCGGTGGCAGGGATCGTGGTGGAGATTCTCGCCGCCGAGGGCGATGTGGTGCCGGTGGGGGCCCGCTTGGCCGAGATCGATCCGGAAGCGAGCGGGGCGCAGACCGGGGTATCTCCGGCGTCCACTTCCGACCCTCTCGCTTCTCTAGATTCTCGAGCTCCTTCGGCCCCGGTTTCTGGGGCTCATGGCATTCGCCCGGAGTCCGAAACGGCGCCGGCGCCGAGTGCCGCTCGGGCCACGCCCGTGGCTCGCCGTTTGGCGGACGAAAGTCAGGTTTCCCTCGATGGGATCGCGGGCAGCGGCAGCGCCGGGCGGATTACCAAGCAGGATGTTTTGCGCCATACCCAGCTGCAGACCCAGACCCAGACCGGCCCGAAGGCCGACGGGGGCTGGGCGGCAAGCGGGCAGTCGGCCGCTCCGCCGGTGGGTTCTGGTCCTATCGCCCCCAGTTCCGGGCAGCCCCCCAAAGTGCGGCCGTCCGGCAGCCGGGCTTCAAGGCCGGCGTATACGCCGGTCGAGGGCGATCGCGTGATCCCCATGTCGCCCATGCGCCGCATTATCGCCGAGCACATGGTCTACTCGAAGCACGTCAGTCCCCATGTGGGAACCGTGACCGAAGTCGACATGTCCGCGGTGGTGGCTCTGCGCGCGGCGCGGCGGGTGGCCTTCGAGGCGGCGAACGGCTTTGGTCTTACGTTCTTGCCCTTCATCGTTTACGCGGTGGTGCGCGCGTTGAAGGAGTTTCCGGCCTTGAACGCCTCGGTGATCGAGGGAGCCATCGTCGAAAAGAAAAACATCAACGTGGGGCTGGCAGTAGAGACCGAAAAAGGTCTTGTGGTGCCCGTGGTGCGAAACGCGGATCGACTCTCCTTGTCCGGGTTGGCCGCGGCCATCGACGAAGTGGCGCAGAGGGCACGGACGAAAAAGCTCTCCGCCGATGATTTGCAGGGGGGGACATTCACGGTCTCGAATCCCGGCAGAAAGGGAAATCTCTACGGTTTCGCGATCATCAATCAGCCCCAGGTAGGCATCGTCCGCATGGGAGAGATGGTAAAAAAGCCCGTGGTCCGGACACTGGCAGGGGAGGACGCCATCGTGATTCGCCCGATGATGCACATTGCGCTCTCCTACGATCACCGCGCGGTGGACGGCGCTCCCGCGAACGGTTTCTTGTACAGGATTCGTGAAGGACTCGAGCAAGCAGAGTGCGACCTTTGAACCGAGCCCTCGGGTGAACTCTGTGGAGTCGCGCCTGAGCGTCGAATGGTTGGGCCGAGTCGCTTATTCGGAGGGGCTTGAAGTTCAGGCCAAGGCCGTCGAAGGTCGCCAGAATCATGTCTCGGGCGACAGGCTCCTCCTCTTGGAGCATCCGCCGGTGATCACCCTGGGCAGGAACACCCGGGAAGAGAATCTCCTGCTCTCCCGCGAGATCCTGGCAGCTCGGGGGATAGATCTCCACGAGGTTTCGCGGGGAGGAGACGTGACATATCACGCTCCTGGGCAGTTGGTGGGCTACTTGATCGTTGACCTCGCGGCGAGAGGAGAACTCGACGTTCATCACTTTCTTCGCCGGATGGAGTCGGCATTGATCGAAGCCCTGGAGCGGCTCGGGCTGCGGGGTCGATCGGTGGTCGGCCGAACCGGAGTATTCATGGCTGGAGAACGGGAGGGGGAGGGGCTTGCCCAACGCAAGATCGCTTCTATCGGAATTGGCCTCCAACGCTGGGTTACGTACCACGGTTTTGCGCTGAACGTCACCCTGGATCTCTCGGGTTTTGACGCGATTGTTCCTTGCGGTCTCGAGGACGTGGAAATGACTTCGATCGGCCGGGAGTTGGGGTGTGGGCCACTGGGTCTCGATGAAAGGGTTCGCAAGGAAATTGCCCGAACCTTCGGCCGGGCATTCGCATGACGGGCGGCGCCGTTCTACATTGCTCCCAATGCCCGGTGGCGTAATCGAAGTTCGGCGAAGTGAGCGGCTCAGCCTGCTTGAGCGACTCTGGTTGCCGGGGTTTTTGCTCGGGTTGTGGATAGCCGGCCGACGCTTCTTTCGCGGGCGCCAGGACGCTGCCCGAGATCCGCGCCTTCTTCAACCCTACCAGCGTCCGGCGTTCATACGTGGAATGCCGACTCTCGTGACAGACGGCGGCCGTCCGCGTTGTGTGGGTTGTGGGCTTTGCGAGGAAATTTGTCCTGCCCGGTGCATTCGCGTCGAGGCGAGTGCCGAGCAGGGCACCCTTGAAGCAGACGAGGATCCGGTGCCCACGTCTCCGGCTACTGGGATCGACCGCTTTGAGATTGACATGGGTCGTTGTTTTCAGTGTGGCCTCTGCGAGGAGGTCTGCCCCGCCGATGCCCTGGTGATGAGTCCGCTGGTGGAAATCGCGGCTTCGGATCCAGGGAGCCTAATTTTCGATATGGACGCGCTCTTGGTGCCGGCTGCCTTACTGAGGGAGCGGATCAGGGATGACGACCGTTGAGTGAAGCCCCCGGGAACTCCGCCGTCTTTACCCGGCTCAAGGTGCTGGCACCCGATGCCTTCGAAAGTTTTGTCGAGGAGGTCAGGGGCGAGAACCGAGTGGTTGTCGAAAAGGACAAGCTGAAACGGGTGATGGGGCGGCTGCTGAACGACGAAGTCTTGGGGACGGCAGTCCTGTGGGACCTGACGGCTCTCGCGCCCAGTCCCCAAAGTCCGCGCCTTGAAATTCGCTATTCGCTTGTGTGGCCCGAATGGCACTACCGCCTGCTCGTCTGCGTCGCTTTGCCAAATCGGGCACCCCGCGTGGATTCGATGGCGGGCATCTGGCCTAGCGCGGACTGGCTTGAGCGGGAGGTTTGGGATCTTTACGGGATCTCCTTTGAGGGGCATCCCGATCTTCGTCGTATTCTTCTGCCTGAGGATTTTTTGGGTCATCCGCTTCGAGGTGAAGCACCGGGTATTCCCGACGAGCCGGGGCTCTGATGGCGGACGCAGCCCCGGGACCGCCCCGTTCGCGTCGGGAGCAGAACCGCTCAGAGGCCTTGGCGGGGACAGCCCACTTGGATCTGAATCGAGAGCCCTATTCGCTGGAGCTCGGCCCCCATCATCCGGCGATCCGAGGCGCTCTGGGCCTCAGGGTGGAACTCGACGGGGAGAGAATTCTCGCCCTGGAGGTCAGCCTCGGGTACGGGCATCAGGGCTTCGAGGCTCAGGTGCAGGACCGTCGTTGGCACCAGGCCATCCCCTACGTGGAGCGGCTGCAGTCACACTCATCGATGATGGTGTCCACCGCCTACTGCTTGGCGGTGGAGGAAATGCTCAGCTGGGAAGCACCGCTGCGCTCGGCCTGGCTGCGCGTATTGGGGGGGGAACTGGGCCGGGCGGCCGACCACCTTGGACGGATTGCCACGGTTGCCCGGGTTCTCGGCGCCGAGGCGCAGGGGTCATGGGCTTTGAATGCTCGCGCGAGAATCT
>CAWVXN010000058.1:0-10886 GCA_963933695.1 uncultured Myxococcales bacterium
GAATCAGATGAAACGTCCGGAGAAGAATACGACTGATCTGGCGGCCAGTCGGTCGGTCAGTCAGTCAGTCAGTCGAAGATGACCCAAACAACCTCCGGGCCCCCGGTTCAACGGGTCGGCCGGATCTAGACGAATCGACGCAACGATCACAAGGAGAATCCGATGGCATTTTCAGGCAAGGTCGCATTGATTACCGGTGGCGGAAGCGGCATGGGCCGACTCGCGGCGCGCAATCTCGCGGCACAGGGGAAACTGGTCGCCGCTCTCGACGTGAACGTCGACGGATTAAAGGAAACCGCCGAAGGTCACGACAGCATCTTGACGATTCCGACCGACGTAACCGATCCTAGTTCGGTAGAGAACGCTGTAAGACGCTGCGAGCAAGAACTCGGGCCCATTGATCGGGTCTACAACGCAGCCGCCATCATGCCCACCGGCCTGCTTATGGATCAGGATGTCTCGCTCATCAAGAAGATCATGGACATCAACTACGGCGGTGTCGTCAACATCACGAAGTACGCACTACCGGGAATGCTCGAACGTGGCCGGGGCGACTTCATTAACTTCGCATCCATGGCCGGCTGGGTGCCGATCCTGTATCTAGGCGCATACAACGCGTCAAAGTTTGCGGTGGTGGCGTTCGCCGAAGTGCTCTACCACGAGAATCGCAATAAGGGCGTCCGCTTCGCTTGCGTTTGCCCGCCGCCCGTAGCCACCCCGCTGCTACAGCAGGCCGAGGACAACGTCTGGCCGAAGGCTTTCGACACGGCCCCCCCAATCGAGCCCCAACTGGTGCTCGACGCCATCGAGGTCACCCTCGAAAAGGACAAACTGTGGGTGTTCCCCGGCCGAGGCACCAGGCTCGGTTGGCGCACACGCCTTTGGCTCCCTCGGCTGACCTGGAAGTTCGTGCACCGAGCGGAAGGGTTCTAGCAGTCCGCTCACTTTTCGAGGATTTATCGCAATCAGGAGATCTCCATGACGACTCCCACAACGGCTTCCCAATCTATTCTCTTGAAAGAAACCCGCAACGGCGTCCGAATCCTCCGGATGAATCGACCCGAAGTTAAGAATGCACTCTCTAACGACCTGAGCCGAGCACTCATTCAGGGGTTCGAAGAAGCGACATCTGACGCCGAAATCCGGGTGGTCGCACTGACGGGCGTTGGCGGTGCATTCTGTTCGGGCGCGGATCTCACTCCAAGAAAGCCCGGGGATCCCAAACCTGAATCCGTTGAGAAAACCGCGGACACCGTCGTCCAGTTGGTAACCGCTATGCGAGTAACTTGCGAAAAGCCCGTCATCGCGGGCATCGATGGCATCGCGATCGGGGCAGGGCTAGCCCTCGCCATGTGCGCCGACATCCGCATGGCCAGTTCCGCAGCCCGCTTCAACCCTGGCTATGCGCGTATCGGGACATCGCCGGACTGCGGACTCACGTGGACCTTGCCCGCAGCCATCGGACGCGAGCCAGCGATGCGCTTCTTGCTCGAGCCGAAAATGCACGATGCCGACGCAGCCCTCGCGCTCGGGATTGTGGGCGAAGTCGTAGACGCCGCGGGCTTCGATCACGCATTTACCGCCTATTGCGAGAAGATCGCCGAAATCGCTCCGCTGGCGGCAACCCAGACGAAGCGCCTGGTCTCGCGGATCGGACTCCCGGATGACCTTGAAGCTCACCTGCGCGACGAACTTACCTCTGCAGCGCGCGGGTTGAAGAGCGAGGATGGCAGGGAAGCCAGGCGCGCATTGCGTGAGAAACGCAAGCCTGCCTTTGGCGGGCGTTAGTCTCGCGAGACCACTCTCAGTCCATCGTCGAGCTAGACCGCTTCGTGTCCCCCGCCGCACGGACCCCTGCACTGCGGCCTTCGGGCTTGCCCACCTGGGCAGATCCCTCTCCGAAGGGCTCGTCACGTCGATGGAGCGTTTCTTTCAAGCCGTTCTCCTTGATACTCCGACCGTAGTCGCGCACTGCCTTGGAGCGGTGTGCGCGAGCGTCGTTCTCGCCGGCCAGTCTCTGGAGGGTCTGGGCCCCCATCAGTTCGAGGCCAAGGTTGGTGATGCGCTTGTTGGCCGCAAGCAGATCGGGATCGATCAGGCTAAAGCGATCGGCTAGGCCTTCCACCTCGTCCTCGAGCACCTCCGCTGGCACGGCCTTCATCACAAGGCCAATCTTCTCGGCATCCGCCCCGGTCACGGAATCCCCTGTCAGTTGAAGCCGCTTCGCCCATTGCGGACCACAGTGGTACATCCAGAGGTTGTTGGGCAGAGCGCCCATCGCGCGCGCTGCGGGGAAACCGATGCGGGCGTCGTCTGCCGCAATCACGATGTCGCACGCCAGCGCGAGATCGGTCCCTCCTGCCAGACAGTTGCCGTGAACCTGAGCGATAGAAGGTTTGTGCATCTCCCAGAGCGTGCGGATGCGCCGATTGCCCTGCTCGATCAGCCAGATGTCGTCGTCGTGCGAGCGACCCGTTCGGTAGCCAGGCCGCTTCTTGCCGCCCAAGCTGGTGAGATCGTAGCCAGAACAGAACGAAGCCCCCTCCCCCCGGAGGATCACGCTGTGCACAGCGCAATCTTCGTCCGCTTCCCAGAGCGCGTTCTCGAGTTCCTCGAGAAGCAAAGGCGTCATGGCGTTGTGCCTCTTCGGGCGGGCGAGGGTGATCCGTGCCCGTCCTTCTCCGACTTCGTATCCGATCTCTTTGTATTCCATCTTGGCGTCCATACCTGCCCTGTCCTCCTTGGTTGATCGGGTCAATCGGGTCCGCGCCACCAGGAACCTGGGTGGCAGCCGGAAAACTCGGACTTTCGGATTCTGTAGATCCCGGGCACTAGGCGAGTCGATCCCGACTTCCCGAAAGCTCGGCCATCAACTCCAGGCAAGCCCTATGCAACACCACTCAGTCGATAGCGAATGGGAAGTTTTTTCAAGCCCACGACGAAGCTGGACGCGATTTGAACTGGATCACCAGCGAGCTCCAACGTGTCGACCCGGCCGATCAGCTCGCGCAGCAATGCGCGCTGGGACTGTCGGGCCAGGTGAGTGCCGAGGCAGAAGTGCTCACCGATTCCAAATCCGAGATGCGGGTTCGGATCGCGGTCGATGCGGAAGGTGTAAGGGTCCTCGAAGACCTGTTCATCACGATTCGCCGAGGCGTAGAAGAGCACTAGGTTGTCGCCTTTGCGGAGCTTCTGCCCGCGGAACTCGAGATCTTCCGCCACGACTCGCTTCATATAATTGACAGGTGACGTCCAGCGCACGATCTCCTCCACTGCACTCGCCACCAGGTCGGGATTCCGCTTCAGCTTCTCATATTCGACGGGATGCTCGGCTAGCGCTCGGATGCCACCGGCTAGCGCGTTCTTCGTGGTGTCGTGTCCGGCAGTGAAGGTAATCAAGTAGTAGCCGAGGGTTTCCATAATTCCCAACGGCTCGCCATTCACCTTGCCATTGGCGAGCAGGCTCGCCAGATCGTCCGTCGGGTTCGCGCGGCGATCCTCGATAATCCCACTGAAGAGCTCAAAAAACTCCATCGCCAGAGCCTGGACCGCCTGGCTTCTGTCCTCGCCCTCGCGCTGCAGGTCGGGATCGTCTGAGCCGAAGAGTTCGTTGGTGAGCCGTAAGAGCTGGGGTTCCTTCTCGGTCGGCACCCCGAGAATGGCGGAGAGAACCCGAAGCGGATGCGCAGCCGCGATCTCGTTGGCAAATTCGCACTCGCCCTCGCCGGCGCTGGCACGCTGCACCATCGTGTCTACGAGTGTTCGTGCACTCTCCTCGACGATCGGGGCAACGCTGGCTATGGCCCGGGGCGTGAACCAGGAGGCGGCCACTTTGCGATAGTCACGATGCTCTGGCGGATCCATCCCAATGATGACACGCATCTGGCCGATTCCCTGGTCGGCTTGGATGATCTCCTTCTGCGTCGTGCTCTCGAGCACGATCCCGAAGCCATTCAGAAAGCGTTCGGGCTGCTTCGAGATTTCACAGATCTGGTCGTGGCGAACAACGGGATAGAAAGCGTCAAAGCCCTCGGGCTCACAATGGTGCAGCCGTTCCAATTTTCGCAACTCGCGAAAATGGTCATGGGGGACGCCGTGCGCGCCGTATGCCTTTGGCGCGATCAGATCAAAGCCGTCGATATCACTCACCCGCACTACTCCCGTGGAATTCTGACGCGTTACAGGGGCCGACGTTCGTTCAGCCCCACTGCGTTTCGATAGAGAACCTTCTCCTGGTCGGCGAGCGAGATCCCATCCAGCTCCTTCAGAATGTCTCGCGGGTTCTCCAATCCCTCCATATGGGGCCAGTCCGAGCCGAGAATCACCCGATCGGCGCCCATGTGCGCCACCACCTCCGCAATGTCGTCCTCCCAGAACGGATTGATGAAGACGTGCTCCCGGAAGGTGTCAACGGGATCTTCCTTGAAATAGCCACGGACCCGATCCTTGGTACGGTCGATGCTGCGCAGTAAACTGCCGAGAAATTCGGCGCCGTTTTCCACCGAAGCGACGCGCAGATTGGGAAACCGTTCGAAGAGTCGGTCGAAGACCAAGCTAGCCAGGAAGTCATTGATATTTCGGGAGCGATGGAAGTTGGTCACGCTCGGCGTGGGACCCAGAGCGAGGGCATCGATTTTCCGAGTGTCGTAGCCGTTACTGTCGTGGCGTGTGGCGCCGATATGAGTGACCACGGTGATACCGGCCTCGTTAACTCGGGCCCAGAAGGGATCGAAGTCTTTGTGACCAGGGTTGCGCGGTCCGTTTCGTGTAAACACGGCACTGGGCCGCATCACCAGGATGCGCGCGTCCCGCGCAAGCGCCCATTCGAGCTGCTCGCACGCCCAATCGACATCGGCGAGGGTGATGTAGGGCGAGGTAAAGATGCGGTCCTTGTACGTGAGCCCCCAGTCCTCTTCGAGCCATTGATTGAAGGCCCCGAACGTGGTGCACAACGCATCGACGTCTTTTTTCAGCGGCTCCTCGTAGAGCACACCCAGGGTGGGGAACAACCAAGCGCCGGCCAGGCCCTGGGCATCCATACGCGTGATCCGAGTATCGCGATCCATGTACTCGGGCGGCATCGGCTCAAGCGAAGAGCGGATCAGATCGACGGTGGTCACACCCCGCGGGTTGCCGCCGAAGTACTCGCGCAACACACCGGGCTTGGAGATCGGATTAAAGGTCGGGTTTCCGGAGCGATCGATCTTGCCGCCAACGACCTGGTACTTGCGTCCGCCTTCGAGTTCGATCCATTCGACGCAACGCGAGCGCATTCGCTTCGGCACGTGGCGGGTGAAGGCGTCGTGCGCTTCGTAATAGTGGTTGTCGGCGTCGAAGATTTCGCCTGAGTAGTTGCCCACGACTGCTTTCTCCCACATTCGCTCCGTACGGCACGGACACGGAACTGGTACCTAGTTGCGATGCTCTAATTAGTATCATAGTTTGGGAGTCCTGCAACATGATCGACGGAGGAGAACCCGCATGTACCCCGGACTCCATGCCCAGAACACGCCGGACAAGGCGGCCGCCATTCACGCCCGAACCGGCGAGGTCCTGACCTATGCCGAGCTTGACGCCCGTTCCAACCGGCTGGCACAGCTCCTCTGGTCCGACGGACTGCGCCCCGGCGACCACATCGCGGTCTTCCTCGAGAACCATCTGCGCTACTTCGAGATCGCCTGGGCGGCGTTTCGATCCGGGCTTTATCTCACCACCGTCAACCGCTATCTGACCGGGCCGGAAGCCGCTTACATCGTGGACGATTGCGGCGCGCAGGTACTGGTTTCTTCACGCGCCGTTCACACGGTCGCGTCGGAAATCCCCGAGCACGCAAAAAACTGCAGGCGATTCCTAGTGGTCGACGGCGCGCCCGAGGGAGCCTCGAGCCAATTCGAGAGCTTTGAGCAGGCGGTCGAAGGCCACCGGGCAGAGCCACTCTCAGAGGAGCCGCTGGGTGAGTTTATGCTCTACAGCTCGGGAACCACGGGACGACCGAAGGGGGTCGCTCATCCTGTCTCGGGTCGGCCGGTTTCGGCGGGGCTGGCCATGGCCGTCAATCTGAAACGCCTCTTTCGCGTGGATGCGAACTCGGTGTACCTCTCACCCGCCCCGATGTACCACTCGGCCCCCATCGGCTTCAGCACAGCCGTCCAGTCCCTTGGCGGCACAGTCGTCATGATGGACCGATTCGACGCACTCGACGCGTTGGAGGCTCTCGAGAAGTACGCGGTCACCCACAGCCAGTGGGTCCCCACCATGTTTTCGCGGATGCTGAAGCTTCCAGAGGAAGAGCGCACCCGCTTCGATTTCTCCGCGCACCAGCTGGCGATCCATGGAGCAGCGCCCTGCCCACGAAGAGTCAAGGAAGAGATGTTTGCCTGGTGGGGGCCGATCCTGCACGAGTACTACGGGGGAACCGAGTCCAATGGCTTGACCTATGTGGGCCCGGAGGCCTGGCTGGCCCATCCTGGAACCGTCGGGCCCGCGGTAATCGGCAAAATCCACATCTGTAGCGAGGACGGCGCGGAGCTTCCGAACGGAGAGGCTGGTCTCGTGTACTTCGAGCGAAAGCGAGTGCCGTTTTCCTACCACAAGGACCCAGAAAAGCTGCGGAGTGCCCAGCATCCGGTGCATCCCACGTGGACCGCTCTTGGCGACATCGGCTATGTCGACGACGAAGGCTACCTCTACCTGACCGATCGGGCTTCGTTCATGATCATCTCTGGAGGCGTCAACATCTATCCTCAGGAGACCGAGAACGAGCTGATCATGCACCCCAAGGTGGACGACGTCGCCGTGATTGGCATACCGAATTCGGAGTTCGGAGAGGAGGTGAAGGCGGTCGTCCAGCTAATCCCGGGCGTGGAAGCCAACCCTGCGTTGGCCGATGAGCTGATCGCGTTTGTGAGAGAGCGCCTGGCACCCTACAAGTGTCCTCGCTCGATCGACTTCGAGCCCGAGATCCCTCGCCTCCCCACCGGCAAGCTCTACAAACGCCTGCTCAAGGATCGCTACTGGGGCAAGAAGAACAGCCGTATCGTCTGACTTGCAACGTGAGGGACGAGCCGAGAGCATGATGAGAGGCCTCGGCAAAGTGGGACGGCCTGCCCCTCCCATGGCCTTCGCCGCTCATAACCCCTCAGAAATGCGAAGCGGTCACGGTGGAAGCCACATCGCCAAGCACCCACTCGGCACCATTTGTGGGCGGAGCGATCCTCGGGAGCTCAACTCACGGTGCAACGACGCATGCGGCGTGGTTCAGGCCAGTGCGAGGCATCGACACGGTGCATGGTAGAGCAGCCGCTGGCCCGTCACATAATGCTCCCGGATCAGGGGGTGCTGGGCGCCGTCGCCGTACTGGTCGAGGAATGGCTCTACGAGCTTCTCGCCGAGGGACTTCACCACGCGCTCAACGAAGCCGGGATGGGGGGCGTTATGAACGACCAAATTGCCAAGTTCCGCGCGCTCCTCTTCAGAGAGGGTGTTGTAGAGCGAATACAGGCTGCACCACAAGGTGTCACCCCCCTGTGCGGGGATCACCTGGGCATTCAGCACACCAATCTTCGGCGGATCGGGAAGCCATGTCACGTCCGTGTGCCAGCCTGCGGCGGTGGGCTTGCGATCGGGGCCGTCCCAGACCAACTCGAGCGGCTTATCGATTCCGAGCATCTTGGTGAGCGGATAGACGTTCGGCTGGCCGAAGTACGAGGCAAATCGGATGTGTTGCGCATCGTCGAGGGCCTGATCGCGAAAGAAGAGCACTTGGTGTTCGAAGAGCAGGTCCCGGAGTTCCAGGGCGATCTGGGGCTCGAGGGGTTCCCGCAGATCAACATTGTCTATGCGCGCGCCGAGCGGACTGTCGAGAGAGATGGCTTCAAGTTTGGTTTCGGACACACTCGCTCCTTGGGTGGACTGGATTGGGCAACATGGGCTTCCCCGAGTCAGCGGGCGTGCTCGGCGAGGTGCTCGAGCAGCAGAGGCGTCATGTGCTCGGGCGCCGCCTGGAGGACCGGCTGGTGGACGTCAGCCACGATCTCCAAGCGATAGGGCCCCGTTACACAGTTTGCGTTGGCTTCGATCGATGCACTCGCGACATTCTCCGAACCAGTCGGCCAGATGAACAGTGTCGGCATCGCAACCGGGTCGAGGCGCTCCCGCATCCATAGAGGGATGGCCCGGTAGTAGTAATACACCGCGCGCAGCGCTTCGTCACTGTCAAGCGCCTTGCGATAGGGCTCGCTCTCCTCGGCCGATACGCCCTGGGTTGCCAGCATGGCTTCAAACATATTTCGTTCGTTGCCCTCCCTGGCCGATTCGGCGATGTAGTTGAACTTGGCGTTCTGTCCCTCAGCACTCTTCCCGGCTTTCGATCGGCCCGCAGCCAGGGCCGCGGGATGGGGGATGTTGATGCATACCAGTGTCACGACGCGCTCTTGGTGCTTCGCTGCGAGCCACCAGGCCATCGTCGCCCCAATGCTCGTCCCCATGAGATGGAAGCGGCACCCGATGTCACCCAACACGTCGGCGATGCAAGCGGTGGCTATGCGGAATGGTCCAAGGTGTCTTGTACCGATGATTATCGAATGCACGTTCCCTCTATGGGTTTCGACACCACCGGGCCTGCCGAATGTAAGGACGTTATTTTCGGATGGTTGACTGACATTGAGGCCAAGCAAGAGTTGGTAGATATCGCTGAACACGGCCCTTGTGTCACTTGTTACCTGAACATATCTGATAAGGATGGAGGCGTACTTGCTGTCACTGAAGTCTTCAAACTCGACGATAACGGTCAAGTGGAAGAAATCTGGGCCCTGTAAGTGGGGATCGTCTCTTTTTAAAAAAGCGCCACCTCATGAACCTTTCCCGAGGCTCGGGGGATCTGCAGACTCGCGAAGGTGTGCCCCAAACAGTGGGCAGTCACACGTCTTCCCTGAGAAAACACTCGCCGGACAATGCGGTTGAAAACCCTGGAGCGGAAGTTCTGGTACTCCATGGCGCTCCCTGTCTGGCTTGGCAGTAGATAGGGCATCAAGCTGGGCTCTTGTACAACGCCGTCTCCTAAGCCCATCCCCCTTCATCCAGAGCCCACAACTCGAGAGTTCCGAAATCAGGCGCCTTCTCTCCCGCCCAGGGCTCAATTCGCGGTTTCGGCCCCGGTGATCCATTCCGGAGCAGCTGCCCGACTCTCTCTCTTGACAGCCAATCGCCAGAAGCCTGTCGGGGGCACGAAAAGCCACCCTTCAGGCCATGGGCGAGGCCCCCGGATGACGCAAAGCCGTGGACTCGGATTTTCCGGGGGTTCTCGTGCAGTTTCCTGGAGTTCCCAGGAGTCGGGTGTAGATAGGTATAGGTATAGAGGAAGGAGCTCCATGGCCTTTGAAGCGAGGCACGACATTGAGGCACCGAGCCGATACCCGCGTCACGAGTCGTGGCCCTCCCCGCTCCCCTCCGTCGACTTATCTCCCCAGCCGGGCGCACGCGCCCAAAGCCGATCACTTCCCGGGTCCTTGAAGAGTCCGCTTTTCCTCCGAAGCGGACTCTCGGCCGACACGCTCTCTCAGCTGGACGCCGGCTGGTGCATCGCCGACCTGGAGGATTCGGTGCCGGCCCCCAAGAAGTCAGCCATGCGCCAATGGCTGCGTGCCCTACTTGAGTCCGGCTGCTTTCGCAGCCGTCACCTGATGGTGCGGGTGAACGGTTTCGATCATTCCCAAGAAGCCATCCTGGATCTCCAGACCTGCCTACACCGGGATATCGATCTCTTGATCCTTCCCATGCTCGCCGGCCCCGAGGATGTTATTCGCTTCGATCACTTGGTTACCGTCCAGGAGCAAAAGCTCGAAATTGAGCCCGGGTCCATCGGCTTCCTCTGCCTGCTCGAACGACCGGCGGCGATCCTGAAGGCCGAATCCATCGTAGGCGCCTCGCCGCGGGTCAGGGCAGCGGGCTTCGGCCACGCAGATTTCTTGGCGGAACTCGGCGGCATAGCGAGCGACCAAAGCCTCTCGGCTGCCCGCTCGGCTGTGGTCATGGCCGCCCGGGCCCACGGCGTCCCAGCCGTCGCCTCCCCCTTTCTCGATTTGAAGAACCCACGGGGCTTCGAACGGGAATGCGAAAAAATGAAGGGGTTGGGATTCCACGGCATATTCGCCATCCATCCAAGTCAGAACGAACCCGCCCGAAGGATTTTCTCCCCCAGCGCCCAGGAAGCGCATGATGCCCGAAAACTGATCGAAGAGTTTTCCAAAAACGGCGGAATCGCGGTGCACAAAGGCAAGATGGTGGGCCCGCCTATGCTGTCCAAGGCCGCGGAAACCGTGAGCCGTAGCGAGGCCGAGCGACCGTGCTCGGTTCCCATCGCGATGGTCCAGGGCCGGGTTCCCCGCTACGGACTCGACCTGGCCACCGCTCGGATCGGCCAGATCATGGAGTGCCCGGCGGAAGTGACCGTCGATGCTGGCTGGAGAACGCTCTGGCAGGCCTCCTTTCCCACCGCTTCGAGAATCCATTCGAGCGCCGAGTACGCCCGAAGTTGGGGACTCGAAGACACCGCCCTGCCCTTCGGGTTGCTCTTGAATTTAACCCTCTGCCTGGCCGTCGAGCCCTTCAGCGAATCCTGCCGACTCCATCTCGGGCTCGAAGACGCCCGACAAGAGGCCTGCGCGACCCTCGGCGACACCCTGCGCGCTTATGTGCGGATCGACAAGATGTCCAATACCTCCCGGGGCGACGCCAGCGTCATCCGGACCACGCATATCCTGGTCAACCAGCGGGGCGAACGCGTATTCCGCCTCAGCAAAGACTCGTACTACGACGCGATTCCCGATGGAAGCCATCAGGACAAAACCACGGCCGAATCACCTTACGCCGATTTTTTCACGCATTCC
>CAWVXN010000059.1:0-10874 GCA_963933695.1 uncultured Myxococcales bacterium
CATATGGTGACAAGCTCACCCAACTCTCAAATCGACACGGGTGCCCTAGGAAAACTCGCCGTCTTCGCCGGAGTCCGGGAATTTCCCATGCGCGTCAAGTGCGCAACCCTGGCCTGGCACACATTACGGGCGGCTCTCGTCGCTGACGACAGCGTCGCGCATACCGAATAGATCTGATCCCCGACACGCACTCCCATCGAAGAGAGGCAGGCCATCATGAACGACGCCGACAACCCCGACAGCCCCGACAACACTGACAACGGCGAAAGCTCCCACGTAGACCCCCAATCAACGCCGTCGCCCGTGCCTCAAAGCAAGACGAGGAGTGTCGATGACATCAAGTACGATCTCATCGCCGCGCTCAAGACGGTCTATGACCCGGAGATCCCCGTAGACATCTACGAACTCGGGTTGATCTACGAACTGAACGTCGATGAGAAGGGCTTCGTCGATGTCGTGATGACACTGACCACTCCAATGTGCCCCGCAGCGGAGATTCTACCTCCCGAGGTGGAAGCCAAGGCGCGCGAGGTCGAGGGCGTCAGCGACGTCAAGCTCGATCTGGTTTGGGAACCGCCGTGGGATATGGAGATGATGTCTCCAGCGGCGCGGCTCCAGCTCAACCTCTGATCCGAAATCGGCTCCCGGGGACAGCCTTCGCCATCGCACGATCCTCATTCAGGCGGCTGTGACTTCCGCTAAGGTGAAAACATGGCGAACCTGCCCCCCAGAGTCCTAGTGACTGGTGCCAACGGAAACCTCGGAAGACAACTCATCGCTCGACTTTGCCATGTCTCCGAGGAGGACGGCGGCGACCGGCCCACTGGGCCCACTCTCGTCCGGGCTCTGGTCCGATCCGAAGCCGCCGCTGAGAGCGTGCGCCGAGTAGCCACCGCCCGCCAACCCGAGGTCATGGTGGGCGACTACGCGAATGCCGACTCCATGGCCAAGGCGGTCGCCGGCTGCCAGTCCGTCGTTCACCTCGTGGGCATCATTAAAGAAGGCGGACGAGCCACCTACTCCTCAGCCCACGAAGAAACCTGCCGTATTCTCGAAGAGGCTGCCGCCCAGGCCGAGTGCCAGCGCATTGTCTATCTCAGTATTTTTGGTTCCCGGGCCGGCGATCCCAATCCTTGCCTGAACTCAAAGGGTTTGGCCGAAAACGTTCTACTCCAGGGCCGGGTTCCAGCGACCGTGCTTCGGGTCCCCATGGTGCTCGGCCCCGACGATTTCGCTTCCGCCGCCTTACGCGCCCAAGGCCAGGCCGGGCTTGTCCCCTTGGTGGGGGGAGGCAAAACCCTCCAGCAACCCATCGACAGTCGGGATGTCGTCCAAGCCATCCTGGCCGCTCTGGCCGATGAGAGCGGCGCAATGTCCGCCCTGGATTTGTGCGGCCCGGAATGCCTCGAGCATCGCGACTTGCTCGCCCGAGTGGCCGCACTCCATGGCAAGGCGCCCCGGATCCTCTCCATCCCCATGCCCTTGGCACGCTTATTCGCCGGGGCCATGGAGCGCTTCTCAAAGAATCCCCCCATCACTCGGCCGATGCTCGAAATCCTGCAACACGATGACCAACTCGACGAAACATCCTGCTGTGAACGGCTCGGCATCACCTTGACCCCACTCAGCAAGACCCTGCGCGACTACATGGGGCCCGCTGTGAGCCCAAAAGTCGGATCCGCATAATAGAACCCGAAGTGGCACCCAAAATGGGACTCGAGGCGAGCCCCCGCACCCACCGAACCCCGAGGCCAGGAACCATGACTGAAGACGAACACGGATCCGGCGATCTTTCCCACAAGGACCCATCAAAGCTCCGAGCTTTGGGCCTAAAAACTCTGCCCTGGCTAATCACCTTGGTTTGTTTCGCCTACCTCTACAGCAAACTTTCGGGCGCCGCCGGCCGGGAGGGTCTCACCCTCTTCGCATATCTAGGGGGCGTTTTTGCAAACGTTCACTGGGGAAGCTGGCTACTCCTGATGGTCCCCTACTCGTTTTTCTTTTTCCTGATCGATACAGCGGTGGTGTGGCGCGTCGTCAACTACTTCAACACGCGCGTCGGATACAGGGACATGTTGCCCATTCGGGGCAGCAGCTACATCCTTTCTATCCTCAACGAACAAGTGGGCAAGGGGGCAATGGGCCTCTACCTCAACCGGCGCTACGGCGTGCCGGGGTGGGAAGTCGGCTCGAGCATGCTCTTCATCATGTTCTGCGAGTTCTACTACTTGCTGGGTTGGGCGACCGTAGGATGGTGGATCGGCCAGAGTTCACTGCCCGAGGTCTTTGGATGGATTCCCTGGGTCGCGCTGGGTGCGAGCTTTGTCTTCGTTGCGTGGATCATGCTCTTTCGGAGCGAAGCCGCAAAGGGCGTGGCGTTCCGGGAACGACCGGTCTTTAAAGCCTTCCGAGAAGCCACCCCCCTCCACTACCTTTCCATCGTACTCATCCGATCCCCGGCCCTGCTCTCGGCCGTGGTCGTTTATACCCTGGCGCTTCGCCTATTCGGCGTGGAAGTCGGCTTCGTTCAGATGCTCGGCTTCCTGCCAGTGATCTTCTTCGGCGCCGCAACACCCGGACCCATGCGCACGGTGGCCATCACGCTCTGGGTGGTGCTCTTCCCCGGGAATCAAGAGGGCGAAATGGCGGCCTTCGGTCTAGTCCAGCACAATTTTTTCATCTTCTTCAACGCCGCGATTGGTCTCATTTTCTTGCGGCGTGCGAATCGCGAACTCTTCGACTGAACAGCCACGTCTGGGCCCGGTCACCCATGGAGAGCAGGGTTGAAAGAACCAACAGCCAACCCAGTAACGAGAGCAGTCCATCCCCGGGCCAGCCCAACCCCAGGAAGTCGCGAACCAGGGGCGTCCCAAGCAGTGCAAAATAGGCAATCCCATTGATGCGCCCAAGCTGACTCGTGCGCAGGGACATGCCCGCCAGCACCCGGGAGTCCAGGGCATACTGGGCAAAGGCCAGCAGCACCAGGGGGGCCAGGGGCCAGGGAACGATCCCCAGAGAGGCAAGGGCAGCCAATCCTGCCGACACAAAGAGTGCATCGCTCGTATGGTCGAGGAGTCCGCCCAGGCGCGACATCTCACCCCGCGAGCGGGCCACCCGGCCATCGAAGAAATCGCTCGCCACGGCCAATCCTAAACAGACGAAGGCCGTGACCACCGAACCGTCCAAAATTGACCACGCGCACAGCGGAGCCAGGGGCAGCCGAACCGCGGTGATCGCATTGGCCAGGGTGAACCACTGACCCCTGGCTTCCGCGGTCCCCGGCGTCAAGGCGCCCCCCGTTCAGCGCCGCTCGTCAAGAACAGCCTCGACGATACTCACCGCCGCTTGGGCCACTTCGAAATCCCGCGTATCCCCCGCCGCGCGCCCCTTCAGTTCCACCACGCCGTCACTCAGCCCCTTGGGCCCCACGGTCACCCGGTAGGGGATGCCCACCAGGTCGGCGTCCTTGAACTTAACGCCCGGACGCTCATCGCGATCGTCGATAACAACGTCGATTCCGCGCTCCAGCAGCGCTTCATAAATTCGCTCGGCCGCCTCAAGACAGTTCACGTCCTTGGGCTTGATCACGCTCACCACGACTTCAAAGGGTGCCACGTTCACGGGCCAGACAATCCCCGCTTCATCATGATGTGCCTCGACGATGGCAGCGAGATTTCGATCGATTCCGATCCCGTAGGAACCCATGACCACCGGCACCTTCTTGCCGTTTTTGTTCAGCACCTCGGCCCCCTGGGCCTTGCTGTGCACGGTGCCGAGCTTGAAGATATGCGCAACCTCCAGACACTTGTATACGTCGAGGGGCTCGCCGCAAAGCGAACAACCCTCCCCGGCCTTGACCTCACGCAGATCAAGCCATCCTTTCACCTCGATATCGCGTTCGATATCTACACCCCGCAGATGGAAGCCGTCCTCGTTGGCCCCGGTCACCATGCCCCGGCAACCCCGCAGCGCTTCGTCGGCGATGACGAATAGATTCTTCACGCCGACGGCACTGAGGCTTCCCGGTTGGGCACCCAGGGCCGCCTGGATTTCTTCTGCCGACGCCGGGCGAATCGTCTCGCCTTCGACATTGTCCATGAGCTTCTGCTCCACCAGGGAATCGTCTCCCCGAAGAAGAGCCAATACTATTTTTCCGTCCACCGAGTAGACCAGGGTCTTGATTTGGAGCGAGGCGGGTGCGCCGCCGTCCATCTGGACCAGGTCATCGATGGTGCGAACGTCGGGGGTTGGGAATTTTTCCGGGGCCGGAAGGGCGCCGGTCTCCTCGGGGGCCGCAACCCGGCTGACGGCTTTTTCGAAATTGGCCGCATAGCCGCAGGAGCGACACGCGGCGACCCAGTCTTCCCCCGCGTCGGTCTGAAGCATGAACTCGATGGACTGGTCGCCCCCCATCGAACCCGAGGAGGCCTCCACGGCCACGGTGTCCAGGCTTAGTCGCTTGAAGATCCGGCGGTAGGCCTCGAAATGTGCCTGGAAGGCCAGGTCGAGGCCCTCTTCGTCGACGTCCATGGAGTAGGAGTCCTTCATGGTGAACTCCCGCACGCGAAGCAGTCCGCTCTTGGGTCGAGGCTCATCCCGGAACTTGCTCTGGAACTGGTACCAGATCTGGGGGAGTTCCTTGTAGGAGCGCAGTTCGCTAGCGAGATGCGCAAAGACTTCCTCGTGGGTCATGCCCAGACCCACCTCGGCCCCACGACGGTCTTCGAACTGAAACATCTCACTGCCCATCTTGGACCAGCGCCCGCTGCGCTCCCAGATTTCGCGCGGATGCAGGGAGGGCAAGCGGAATTCCTGGGCACCGATCCCGTTCATCTCCTCGCGGACAATTCCCTCGATCTTGTGCAGAACACGATGGCCCAGGGGAAGCAGCGAATAGACCCCCGCCATGAGCTGACGCATGAAACCTGCGCGCACCAAGAGTTTATGGCTCTTCGCCTCGGCATCGGCCGGGTCGTCACGCAGGGTGGGAATGAAGGCCTTCGACCAGCGCAATGGGTTCTCCTCCGATATCGGGCCAAACAGCTCAACGGCTTGCTGGCCAGAGTAGCCGCCAGCAGGCGCCCTAGCCCGCGCTGAGGTGAATTGCCTGGAAGCAGGCAGGATTCCAGGCCCGCTACCCGATGGGGGTCCCGTGGTCCAAAACGAATTCGGCGAAAGCCTTGAGGATGCGTTCGGTGATCGGACGCGCGCCGGTGCTCGGATCACCCAGCGGAACCCCATCCAGGCTGGCCACCGGGACGATACGGGCACCGCTTCCCGTCAGGAAAACCTCGTCGGCGGAAAACAAGTCCATCCGGCCCAGGGCGCACTCCCGTGTCTCCATACCCAGAGCCGCCCCGATCTCGAGCACGCTGGCCCGGGTGATTCCGGGCAACCCGCCTTCGCTGGGCGGTGGTGTCATGAGCACGCCATCCCGACAGACAAAAACATTCGCGACACTGGCCTCGGCGATGCCTCCGCGCGCATTCAAGATCAAGGCTTCGTCGGCACCGCGAAGCCGCGCCTCGCGCTTGGCGAGCACGCTGTTGAGATAGTTCAGGCTCTTCACGCCCGGGTCCACGGCGTCCGGCGCGGGCCGGCGCAAGCTCGAGGTCACCATATCGATTCCCCGAGCGATTTTGTCCTCCGGGTACAGATGGATCCGCGTCACGATGCAGATCGTTTGGGGATTTTCACAGGTTGTTGGGTCCACACCCAGTGCTCCCCGGCCCCGGGTGAGGATCAGGCGGATATACGCCTCATCGCCTCCGTAGGCCCGGGCGGTTTCGAGCACGATCTCCCGGATCGCCTCTCGGCCCCCCGGCAAGGGAATTCCCAGAACCCGGGCCCCGATCTCGAAGCGGCGCAAATGGTCCTCGAGCCGGAAAATCGCTCTCCCATAAACCCGCATACCCTCGAACACGCCATCGCCATAGAGCAAGCCATGATCGAAAACCGAGATTTTGGCATCCTCGGCCTCCACAACGTGGCCCCCAATCCAAACCTTCGTGCCATCTCCATCCACCATGGCGAAACTCCCCACCGGCCCTTGGCCGAACCTGCCTAGCGCTCGAAGCGCGCGAAAACCCCTGAGTAGGTGTGAAAAAGCGGAACCCCCTCCATCGGATCCGGGGCCAGCTGAAAGGCACCCATCATACCGAGCAGGGGCGCACCGCCCAAAGTCGTGGCCAAGTAGCCGCTCTCGAGGCCGGCGTGCTGAAAAAGTTTTTCCCCCCGGCTGCGACACGAGAAGTACAGGCCCAGGCCCGCTTGCCCCGGGCCGAGTTTCGCCAGGCTCGCCCCCAGGTCTTCTCGAGCGGCGACGGAATCCATCCGCACAAAGCAGAGCCCATCGCCCTTGGAAGGAGCAACCGGGAGTGCGAAGCCTTCGCGGTCGGGATCGATCCCCGTAAGGTTGCGGACCACAGCGCTCCCCGGCGCATCCCCGGCTCCCGGGGCCCGGAGCCGGGCCAGCACGCTCCGGGTCAGCGCACCGGGTTCCAAGGCGCCCGCCGCGTCCCGCAATCGCGCCAAAGCCGGACAACCGTCGAGGCCCAGCACCCAATGCCCCCGCACCCGGGTGATCTCCATTTCCTCCCCCACGGCCCGGGAGCCGTCGGTCACGGCGATTGCCGGGGAACGAGGCGCCCGAATCCAGAGCCCCGCACAGCCTTTTTCAACGAAATCCCCGGCGCCCCAGATCTGCGGTGCCCCCCCTGGCATCTCGCTCGCCCCGAGGCCCATGATCCGTGCGGGGCCCGCGACCTGGGCCAGAGCCGGAATTAACGGCCCCAGGGCCAGGCCCACGGAATCAATAAAGACGACCAGCAGGTCCCCGGCCTCGGGAGAGCCCGAGAGTTGGCCGGCAATTTCCGCGGCCGCTTCGGCCTCGCGCCCCGCGAGGTTCTCGCAGCTAAAGGGTTCGGCGCGAATCCCCGAGACGGCGACCACGGCAAAGCCCGGAAGCCGGACGATTTCCCGGTCGGCCAACAGCAGCCCCTCGGCGCTTGCGGCAATCCAGGCCTCGCAATCCAGCCCCGCCCCCACCCGGGCGATCAGGTCGGGGAGCGCCCGGCTCCCCAGAGCAGTCGTCCCCGCCACAATGACTGCGTCCGGGGGGGCGCCACCGAGGCCGGCCAGGGCCGCCTCGACCGCCTCCTCGACCCCTCCGGCACCTTCTGGCCGTATTGAACTTCCGATTCCTGCTCTCACGGAGGCAGAGTCTCCGGAAAATCCACGGAAAGCGCCAAGATTTGACGCTGGGGCCGAGTGCGGGTTTCGAGACACCCTGCCCTCGGCTAGCATCGGCCCGTCCGGAAGAATTCCGCGACTTCCTACACGGCCCTCCCGTAGGCAACTGAATTCATCCCGTGTGGCCTCCGGGAGCGGGCGAAATGGACGAGGGAGCACAGCCGGGCGTGTCCGACTTCGACATCATCACTGAAGCGCAGGAACTCGAAGCACTCGCCGAGGACCTTCTCAAAGAGGAGATCGTCGCCTTCGACACCGAGGCCGACAGTTTCTACCACTACTTCGACAAGACTTGCCTCGTCCAGGTCGCGACCCGGGATCATGCCTGGCTGGTAGACCCCTTGGCCCTGGGCGGCCCGGCGAATCTGGCCCCTCTTGGCCCGGTTTTTGCCTCCCCGGACGTGCGAGTGCTCTTCCATGCCGCCGAGTACGATATTTTTATTCTCAAGCGCGACTGCGGCTTCACCTTTTCGAATCTCTTCGACACCATGGTGAGCGCCCAACTCCTCGGGTACCCAGCGGTAGGATTGGCGGCGCTGATCGAGCACCATTTTGGCGTGCACCTACCCAAGGATGAGCAGCGGTCGGACTGGTCCATCCGTCCACTCCGGGACAAGCAACTCCAGTACGCCGCTTCTGACGTCCTCTACCTGATCCCCCTCGCCGAAGCCATCGAGAAAGAACTCGAGGCCAAGGGAAGGCTGGGCTGGGCGATGGACGAGTTCAACACTCTGACCCAGCGCAGGTGGCCGGACCGTGAGTTCGATGCCCTCGGCTACCTACGCATCAAGGGATCGAAATCCCTCGACCCGATTCCCCTGGCAGTGCTGCGCGAACTCTTCCTAGTACGCGACGCCCGGGCCCAGGAAATCGACCGTCCCCCCTTCAAGGTCCTGGGTAACCGCACGTTGCTCGATCTCGTCAGTTCGCAACCGAGCACCAAGGAAGAACTCGGCCGAGTCAAGGGAGTCAGCGAGTTGATCGTCCGGCGCATGGGTCCGGATCTCCTCGAAGCCATCAAACGAGGCATCGCGAATCCCCACGGGCCGATCCCCAAGACCCCGAGCCCAGTCCGGCGGCGCATGGACAAACGAACCGAGCGCCGGCTCGCGAGCCTAAAAGCCTGGCGGGGCCCGCGCTCCAAGGAACTCTCCCTGGATCCGGGCGTGCTCTGCCCCAATGCAGCCCTGGAAGCCATTGCTCTGGCCAACCCGAAAACCCCGGAAGACGTGGTGGCCATCCCGGAACTCAAGCGCTGGCTAGCGGAGAGTTTCGGTGCGGAGTTGTCGGCGCTGATGGTCGAACACGAAGCTCAAAAGGGCAACTAGTCCGGCGGGAACTCATAAAGGGCCGCTGGCATCCATCCTGTCGTCGATCCCGTAGTGGACCCTGTCCCGGACCCGGGGTGCTTGGCTCGGGGGCCACGCATAGGTCGCACTCGGTGACCCAATTTTCCGGTGCCGACTCGGTGCGATAGACTCGCGCGATGTTCGCCGAAAGAAGAAACCAGCTACTCAGCGCCATGGGACCCGACGCCGTCGCCATCATTCCCGGCGCCGGAATCGTGCAACGATCCAACGACACCAGCTACCGCTTTCGCCAGGACAGCGACTTCTGGTACCTGACGGGCTTCGAACACGCCGACGCCACGGCCATCCTTTCCACCCTGCCCGGGAGGCCGGCCTATACCCTCTTTGTCCAGCCCCGGGATCCAACGGCCGAGGTCTGGACCGGTTACCGGCCGGGCGTTGAAGGTGCCCAGTCAACCTATGAAGCCGACGAAGCGGCGGACTGCGGGACGCTTCTGGCCCGCCTTCCCGAAATCGTGGAGGGGAGCACTCGCCTCTACCACGCCCTCGGTCGCCGGCCGGAACTCGACCAGAAGCTGATTGAAATACAGGATGCCCTGCGGCTGCAAAGCCGACGCGGCGCCTCCCCCGCCGCCGAGTGGATCGATCCCCGCTCGATCCTTCACGAGATGCGCCTCTTCAAGTCCTCGGAAGAGATCGCTCTGATGCGGACCGCCGCCGACATCAGCCGGGAAGCCCACGCGGAAGCCGCCCGGGCCATCGCCCCCGGACGCCAGGAATACGAAATCGAAGCCGCTCTCGACTCGGTGTTCCGAAGGCGCGGAGCCTGGGGTCCCGCCTACGAGTCCATCGTGGCGGGCGGGGCCAACGCGGCGGTGCTCCACTACGTAACGAACGATCAGCCCCTTCGAGCCGGCGACCTGTTATTGATCGATGCCGGCTGCGAATACCAGGGCTACGCATCCGACGTCACCCGCACCTACCCCATAGGCGGACGCTTCGAAGGCCCCCAGCGCGAAATCTACGAGGTCGTCCTCGAAGCCCAGCAAGCCGCAATGGCCAAAGCTCTGCCGGGTACCACCCTCCCCGCACTCCACGACCTGACCTCCCGAGCATTGACCGAGGGCATGGTGGCCATTGGCTTGCTCACCGGCGATGTCGACGAGTTAATCGAATCCGAAGCCCACCGACGCTATTACATGCACGGAACAAGCCACTGGCTTGGCCTCGATGTCCACGACGTGGGCCGCTATGCCGAGGCCGACAAGCCGCGCAGTCTTGAACCCGGCATGGTCTTCACCGTCGAACCCGGGCTCTACATCTCCAAGAACGATCCGGAAGCGCCCGAAGCCTTTCGGGGCATGGGCGTTCGGATCGAGGACGACGTGGTCATTACACCCGACGGAAACGAAAATCTGACCGAAGCCATTCCCAAGACCACAGCGGAAGTCGAAGCCTGGGTGAACGACTCCCGGTAACGCTTGCCTTGGGAAATCCCTCGCAACGCATCTCGTGAATTCATCGAAGGAGTTTCTGCGCCATGGCCGACATAAAATCCCTCCTCAAAGAGTCCAGGACTTTCAAGCCCGATCCGGAATTTACTCGCGCGGCCCACTGGAACAAAAAAACCGTGGCCGAGTACCGCAAGCTGGGCGAGAAGAACTTCGAGCGTTTCTGGGCCAAAATGGCCAAGGAGAACGTCAGCTGGTTCTCTCCCTGGAAGAAAGTCCTCGACTGGAAACCCCCGTACGCGAAATGGTTTGTCGGCGCAAAAACGAACGTCAGCTACAACTGCCTCGATCGCCATCTCGAGGGCGAAAACGCGTGGCGCCGAAACAAGGCGGCCATCATCTGGGAAGGGGAACCCGGTGACACTCGGGTCATCACCTACGCCCAGTTGCACCGAGAGGTCTGTCGCTTTGCCAACGTGCTGAAGAGCAAAGGTGTTACCCGAAAGGACCGCGTGGTCCTCTACATGCCGATGATTCCGGAAGCGGCCGTGGCCATGCTGGCCTGCACCCGGATCGGCGCGGCCCACAGCATCGTGTTCGGAGGGTTCTCCGCCGAAGCTCTACGCGACCGGATCGTGGATGTCGGGGCCAAGCTCGTCGTGACTTCCGACGGCGGCTACCGCAAGGGCGAGGCCTTCGGGCTCAAGGCCCAGGTCGACGCCGCGGTCAAGCGTTCGCCCAGCGTGGAAACAGTGGTTGTGGTCGAGCGGACCAGCCAGAAGGTCACCATGAAACGCGGCCGGGATTGCTGGTACCACGAGGAAATCGAAAAGGCCTCGACCGTTTGCGCCCCCGCAAAACT
>CAWVXN010000060.1:0-10733 GCA_963933695.1 uncultured Myxococcales bacterium
AACGCCCAGACCGTGAGGATTCTTGCCGACGCCAAGGCCTACGAGATTGCCGCGATCAACCGGGCGGCCTCGAAAAATCCTGCGTATGTGCAACTGCAGGCGCTCGAAGCTCTCAAGAAGATCGCTGAGGATCCGTCGGCCAAGATCTACTTCTTGGATGGCCAGAGCCCCCAGCCCTTGCCCCTACTTCACATGGGTGACCAACAATAGAGCAGAGGGGGGAGGGCAAGCCCCTCCCCCCTCTGGAGCGTTTTTATAAAACTCTTCCCGCCGCCTTGGGCTAACGGGCCTCGGTGTGTGGAGCGTTACCTAGCCGGGTGCTGGCAGCGCGGGTCCACCGACCCGTCATCAGCCATGCCCCGGTGAGCAAGGTGCCGATGGTCGTGCTGAGGAACTGGGCGATGAACAGCCCGTCTGGCCCCATGCCCCGGTTTTCGGCGAGATAGAGGCCGAGGGGAAGGGTGAGCAGCAGGGCGTTCAACACGGTGATCACCATGGGGACCAGAACGTCCCCGGCACCCTGGAGCGCTCGGAAGAAAACGAAGGAAAAGGCAAGGGGTATGAACGAGGCCGCCTGCCAGGCCAGCATGCGGCCTCCGATGGAGATGACCTCGGGATCGTCGGTAAAGATCAGAAGCAGGGGCTCGCGGAAGAGGTAGAGGGCTCCGCCCAGGCTCCACATCAGGACGATATGCACGCCGAGCCCCACTTGGATGGACCGCCAGGCCCGGGCGACGTTTCCCGAACCGAGGGCTTGGCCCACGAGGGTGGAGACGGCGCCGGCCAGGGGAAAGCAGATCATGGGAGCCAGCATGCCCAGGCGTAAGCCGATGGAGTACGCCGTTTGAGCCGTGTCTCCGAAATTGCCCATCGTGCGAATAAAGAAGACGGTGACGAGAAAGGTGCCGAGCATCTGCAGGGCCGGTGGCCAAGCGAGAGCCAGCACCTGTTTCATGACTTCGGGATCCGGGCGCAGATGGCGACGGCGGACGTGAACACGACTCGAGCCGCCGAATAAGACTCGGCTGATCAGCAGGATTGAACCGACTTGGCCCACGCCGATCCCGAGTGCTACGCCGCTGATACCCAGGGCGGGCATGCCAAAATTGCCATAGATAAGGCACCATTCGCCGAAGAGCGCCAGCAGGGTCTGGACCACGGCGATCAGGAATGGCGTTGCGGTATCCCCGGCTCCGTTGAGAATCGCGTTGAAAATATTCACGAAGACGAAGCCGAAATTGAGGAGCAGCACGAGTCGCACGTAGGGGATGCCCACGGCCAGCACTTCCGGAGAGACGTTCATCATGCCCAGCAGTTCACCGGGAAAGGCGAGTCCGACGACGGCGAGAACGCTGGAGAGCATCAAGCCCATGACTACGGTTTGGCCGGCCACATGGTCCGCCCGGTCCGATCGGCCCTCGCCAATACTTCGTGCGATCAATCCCTGGGTGCCAAAGCTGGCTCCCATCACGAGCATGAAGAAAAATTGGCGCAGGGATTGGTTGGTCACGACCACCGCGGTGACCGCCTGGTCCCCGAGCCCGCTAATCAGCTTGAGATCGACTAGCTGAAAGAGCACTCCGCCGAACAGGCTGGTCGCCACCAGGGGCAGAGCGAGCACGATCAGGGATACGAAAAGGCTGCCACGCGTGTGGTCCCGGTCACGCCAGCGGGCGAAGAGGCTTGGCTGTGGAGTCTCGGCGGGACTCGGTTCGCTGTCTTGGGGCACGGGTAACCTTTGGTTGGGGCACGGTTGGGGCACGGTTGGGGCACGGTTGGGGCGCGGGTGGGGAACGGGTGGGGCACGGGTGGGGCGCGGGTGGGGCCGAGCATAGCCGGGCTTTACCGCCAGGCGAAAACGGGTTGTTCGAAGTGGGCGACCCGAGTGGACTCACCACGAAGCGCGACTTCGCGCAGTTGGTAGAGGATGGCGGCGGTGGGCGCGTGGATTTCCGCGTCGAGCATCGCGATGGGTACCGAGATGACGGGTCGATCGCTCTCGGGAATTTCACGGAGCCGGGGAACGTCCGGGTGCTCGAGAGCCTCCAGGGGGACGCGGTAGACCTCGGCGACTTCGTCCGGGCTCGGGTGAAGCGTGGGGTTTGCGTTGGCCCAGACCACGATGGGGGTGATCACGAAGCCCGAGCGGGTGGGGTAGTCGTCGAGTTGTCCGATCACCGACTCCGGGGGCAGGGCGAGTCCCACCTCCTCCTCGGTCTCGCGAAGTGCTGCCTGGGCGGGGGTCTCCCCCGGGTCCATCCGGCCGCCCGGGAGGGCCCACTGGCCCGGATGATCGCGCATCCCCGAAGCTCTGCGCGTAATGATGAAGCAGGCCTCGTTGCGATCGTTGGCCACCACCACCAGGGCCACCGCCGCCGGGGTCAGCTCGAAATGGCGACTCGGCTGACGTTCGAAACGATCGAGATTGGCTACTGTTCGGCCGCGGGTGCGGTCGTCCATGATGAACCGCGGGGTCGACATGGCCCGAGCATAACGCGTTGGAGGTTGGCATTGCCTCCGCCTCAATTCATCAGGAGCGATTGTCATGACCGCCCAGTCGGAACCCTTGATTCCCAACGACGTGGTCCGCCGGCGTCTGCGCCTGGAGGATCGAGGCGTCGAGATCGCCCTGCAGGATTGGGGAGGAGACGGCCCCCTTGCCCTGCTTCATCACGCCAACGGCTTTTGCGCCGGGCTTTGGGCTCAGGTCGCCGAGCGGCTCCGGGACCGTTTTCGAGTGGTCGCCATGGACGCTCGGGGGCACGGAGATTCCTCCATGCCCGCCGAAGGGCCGGTGGCGGAGGCCTTTGACTGGACGACCATGGCGGGGGACGTGGGCGCCGTGGCCGCAGAACTTCTCAGCCAGAGTGGGGATCGCCAGTTGGGGCTGGGGCTCGGACATTCCTTTGGTGGCACCTTGATGCTGGCCGCCGAGAGCGCTCGTCCCGGGCTCTGCCGGAAGCTTGTCCTGGTGGACCCCGTGGTTCCCCCCACCGCCGAAATGTTGGCCCAGATCGGTTGGGGCGATCGGCCTCCCCTGGCGGAGTTTGCCCGGCGCCGGCGGGCGCTCTGGCCGAGTCGCGACGAGGCCCGGGCGCATCTCGGTGGGAAGCCCCTGTTTGCCTCGTGGACCCGGGAAGCACTGGATCTCTATCTCGGGGAGGGGTTGCGCGAGCGGGAGGATGGTCAGGTCGAGCTCAAGTGTTCCGGAGAGGTGGAGGCGCTGATCTTTGAGGCTTCGGCCTCTCTGAATCTCTTTGAGTGCGCGTCGTCTGTCGCTGCGCCGTCGCTGTTCCTCTGGGCACGGGATGGGAATTTTCCGCGTTCGGTCTACGAGGAACTCTCTAAGAAAATGACCGAAGCGCGGATCCTGGACGCCGATGCTGGCCACCTGATTCCCATGGAGGCCCCGGACTGGGTGGCCGATCGTGTGCTCGAGTTCTGCTCGGCGCCCTGATTTTGGTTTTCTGACCCCGGGAGTCAGGGCACGGGTGCGATCTGCACGGGCCGTCGTCGGGAGGACGGGTATCATCGGTTTTCGCCCGGGTTCCCGGGCTGAGTTCCCGGTCTTCAGGCGCCGGGCTCATGGAAAACGAGGAGAGCGCAGGTGAGCGAGCGCCGCGATCGGCCCGGCAAAGCCTTGGATCCGACCGAACTCGACGAGGTCCCCGAACCCAACTCGGTCTACTACCCGGGGTTTGGCATCAACGCCGGGCACGTGGAGGAAATCCACGGCCGCTATGCGGACAACCCCGCCGCAGTGGATGCCGAGTGGCGGGTGCATTTCGAGTCCGAGGGCCCACCGCAAGAGGCCTCTCGGGTGGAATTAGATGTGCCCTTAGAGGCGGCACCCGCGCCGCCACCCGCGCCGGCGGCCTCGAAGGTGTCCTCGGCAACCGTGGCATTCGCGTCGGCCTATCCAGCGCCACCGGGTCCTGCGTTCCCCGATGCCGCAAGCTCGGCCCTGTCCTCGTCGACCGAATCGGTCCCTTCGCCGGCGATACGGGACCGCTCGGCGGCTCCGGATCCCTTTGCGGGTCTGCAACAGGCGGACCGCTACGCCCGAGTGCTCCGGTTGATTCATTTCTATCGAGCCCGCGGGCATCGCATTGCCCAGAGCGATCCCCTCGGTGAGCGATCCACCTATTTCCCCGAATTGGATCCCGGGCATTACGGCCTGGGCAAAGACGACATGCAAGATCTGTTCATTACCGGCGACCTGCCCGGGGGAAGCATCCAGACCCTGGCTGAAATTCTGGCGCGCTTGCGCACCACGTATTGCGGGACCATCGGCGCCGAGTACACCCACGTTCAGGATCCAGGCCGAAAGGCTTGGCTCCAGGAAGTAATGGAGAAGACCCAAAACAAGCCCCAAATCGGTAACCAGGAACGCTGTCGAATCTTCGAACAACTCGTGGGTGCGGATCTTTTCGAGACTTTTATCCACACGAAGTTCATCGGCCAAAAGCGTTTTTCCCTCGAAGGGGCCGATTCGGCGATCCCGATGCTCCAGACGGCCATCGAGTTGGCTCCTCGCCTGGGGATCAATGAAATTGTTCTGGGCATGTCTCATCGCGGGCGGCTCAATGTCCTCGCGAATGTTCTGGGCAAGGCCTATGAGTCGATCTTTAGTGAGTTTCAGGACAATCCCCTGGTGGTCTCTCCCTTCGGCTCGGGCGACGTCAAATACCATAAGGGCTACTCGACGGATCGATTCGTTGAGTCCGGGGAAAGGGTCCATCTCACGCTTACATCAAACCCCTCCCACCTGGAAGCGGTGAATCCGGTGGTTGTGGGCCGAGCGCGAGCCAAGCAGATTCGGGCGGGTGACGCCGATGGTGAGACGATTCTTCCGGTCCTGCTCCACGGCGACGCGGCCTTTGCGGGCCAGGGAATCGTGGCGGAAACACTGAACCTCTCCCAGCTTCCGGGTTACTCCACGGGGGGGACCCTTCACATCATCATCAACAACCAGATTGGATTTACCACCACCCCCGCCGAAGCGAGCTCGACTCTCTATTGCAGCGACGTGGCCAAGATGATTCAGATTCCGATCTTTCACGTGAATGGGGACGACCCGGAAGCGGCGGTTCATTGCGTCAAGCTGGCCATGGAATATCGCCAGCGCTTCCATGACGACGTGGTGATCGACCTTGTCTGCTATCGGCGCCATGGTCACAACGAGGGAGACGAGCCCGCGTTTACCCAGCCACGGCTCTATTCAAAGATTCGCAGCCGTCGGCTCCTGCGTGAGATCTACGCCGAGCGCCTGATTGGGGCCGAGGTGCTGTCTCCTGAGCGGGTGCGTGAAATCGAGGAGGCGCGTAAGGCGGCCCTTGAAGAGGCCTATGAATCGATTCAGTCGCACTCTCCCGGGCCGGACGAGCCCTACGAGCCCAACGGTCCATGGACCGGTTTTTCGAGGGTTCGTCCCGAGGAGGTGGCGGACACTTCGGTTTCCGTCGAACGCCTGTCGGAGATTGCTGAAGGCCTGGGAAGCCTTCCCGAGTATTTCCACCTGCACCCCAAGCTGAAGGCGTTGGTCTACCGCCGGGGTCGCATGATCGAAGACCGGGCGCCCGTGGATTGGGCCATGGCGGAAGCGCTTGCATTCGGCAGTCTGCTCATGGAGGGCACGGCGGTTCGGCTCTCCGGCCAGGACTGTTCGCGCGGAACGTTCAGCCATCGCCATGCCGTCTTCGTCGATCAGGAGAGCGGCGAGGAGTACGCGCCCCTGGATCACCTCTCAAATTCCCAGGCCCACTTTGAAGTCCTTGATAGCCTCCTCTCCGAGGCCGCCGTTCTCGGATTCGAATACGGTTACAGCCTCGCGGACCCCGGCACCCTGACACTGTGGGAGGCCCAGTTTGGAGATTTCGTCAACGGCGCCCAAGTGATCATCGACCAGTTCATCACGTCGGCCCACGTTAAGTGGGGCCGTATGAGCGGGTTGGTCATGCTTTTGCCCCACGGCTACGAGGGCCAGGGGCCCGAGCATTCGAGTGCGCGGGTTGAACGCTTTCTTCAGACTTGCGCCGAGGATTGCATGCAGGTCGTGAACTGCACGACGGCCGCTCAATATTTTCACGTGCTCCGGCGACAGATGCTGCGCAAGTATCGCGCGCCCATGGTCATCTTTTCGCCCAAGAGCCTTCTGCGCGCCCCGGCCGCCACCTCGCTTGTGGAGGAGTTGAGCGGCACGGGCTTCCAGACAGTGATTGACGATGCCCTCACCTCGGCAGACCCGGGTCGGGTTGAGCGCGTTCTTTTCAGTTTCGGAAAGGTCTACTACGACCTTCTGACCGAAAGGGAAATGCTCGAAGGCGACGGCTCCGAGCGGGTTGCCCTCGTCCGTATCGAGGAACTCTACCCCTGGCCCGAAGAACGCCTCAGGGAAATCTTCGCCTCCTATCCAAATGCTCAACGGTTCTTCTGGGTTCAGGAGGAGCCACGCAATATGGGGGGCTGGACCTTTGTCCGGGATCGCCTCTCGGATTTGTTGCCCGAGGGTATTCGCCTTGAATACGCCGGCCGGGAAGCGTCGGCGAGCACCGCCACGGGCTCAATGCGTGTGCATCGGAGTGAGCAGGCGATGCTGGTGGCCGATGCTTTCGAGGCACTCGCCTAGTCGAGGGTGGGGCGCGGATCTCGATCCTACTATGCCGGACGCTATCGTTGGCCGACTGGGTCCGGAGAACTGCCAACCCGGGACGTTCCCCACTGTATGGAGATGAAGCCAATGGATTTGAACTACGGAAGCGAGATGGAGGGCTTTCGGGATGAGGTGAAGGCTTTCATCCAGGGGAACTGGCCTCTGTCGGGAGAAGAAGCCGACCTGCCCATGGACAAGCAGGCAGCGACCTTTCGCGAACGAGCCATCGCGCACGGCTATTTGTACAGGAATATTCCCCAGCGATACGGCGGTTCGGAGCAGGAACCGGATGTCCTCAAGGCCCAGATTATTCGCGAGGAATTCGGCCGCAAGTGGGCGCCCCAGGAGGCTCGCGGAATCGGCACAATGATGCTTGTGCCGACCCTGCTCGAGCGGGGAGAGGAATGGCAAAAGGACAAGTTCGTTCGCCCCACGATTACGGGCGAGGTCGCCTGGTGCCAGGGCTATAGCGAGCCGGGATCGGGCAGCGACTTGGCCTCGCTGAAAACCCGCGGCGAACTGCAGGGCGACGAGTGGGTGATCAATGGCCAGAAAATTTGGACAAGTGGCGCTCATTTGGCCGACTACATGTTCTGTTTGGTTCGAACCGAACCCGATGCGAGCAAGCACGCAGGGATCTCCTACCTGTTGATCGATATGAAGCAGCCGGGGATCGAGGTGCGTCCCCTGCGAATGATGACCGGCAGCGCGGATTTCAACGAAGTCTTCCTTGACGACGCTCGCACTCCAGCGGATTGGATCGTCGGCAAGCGCGGAGAGGGTTGGCTGGTCTCTCGGACAACGCTCAAGCACGAACGAAATTCGATTGGTGCGGCTCAGCAAACGCGTGCGGGGCTCAAGGGGCTAGTCGATCTGGCGAAAAAATCCGAAGTGGCCGGCCGTCCGGCCCTCGAGGATTCGGCGATTCGTCAGCGCCTGGCGGAGATCGAAGGCTATGTCAAAGCCCACCAGTACTCGGGTTACCGGCAACTTACAAAAGATGCCAAGGGTGAAGAGGCGGGCTTGATCGCCATGATGATGAAGCTCTTCTCCACGGAAATCGGCCACAAATCCTCGGCACTCTCCCTGGATCTCCTGGGTGAGGAGGGCCTGCTGTCCGCGGGCAACGCCGAACTGGGCGTTCAGGCGAAAGATAGCCAGGGTTGGATTGCCCGGTACATGTACACCCTAGGCATTGCCGTTGCCGGAGGCACCGCGAACATTCAGCGCAACGTGATTGGCGAGCGCGGGCTGGGTCTGCCCCGGGACGCTGCGGCAAACAGGAGTTCGAGCAAGTGAATTTTGATCTGACGGACGAGCAGTTGATGCTGCAGGACACTGTGGGCCAGGCGATGCTGAACGAGTGCCCGGTGACGCACCTGCGCACAATCTTCGATGGAGACTCGGGCCACGATGGCGCACTTTGGAAAACCCTCTCCGGGCTCGGCGTCGTGGGGCTTGCGGTACCCGAAGAATACGGAGGCGCCGGCCTGGAAATACTCGATCTGGCTGTGACGGCCGAGACCCTCGGCTATCACGCCGCTCCGGGCCCCTTTCTCGGCCATGCCCTGGCCGCTTTGGCTATTGCGGAGGGGGGAAGCCCCGAGCAGAAGGAAAAGTGGCTCCCGGGTCTAGCCAGCGGCGACCGGATTGGCACAGTGGCTCTCGCCGAGCCCGGGGGCCATTGGCAGCCCGATCAATGGCAATTGCCCACCGGCGATACGCTGACGGGCAAAAAAGAGTTCGTGCCTTTCGGAGAAATTGCCGACCTGATCGTGGTCGGGGCTACGGGCGGCCAATTGGCGGTGGTGGAGAAGGACGCGCCCGGAATCAGTTTGGCGCTGGTGGATGGCGCGGACCTGACGCGCCGATTCCAGGAAGTCACTTTTGCATCGACGCCCTGCGAATGGCTCGACCAGGGGGCACCCGCCGAGCGCGTGCGTGATGTGGGCCGTGTTCTGCTGGCCGCGGACGCCTTTGGGGGCTCCCAGCGATTGCTCGAAATGTGCGTGGAGTACGCCAAGACCCGGGAGCAATTTGGCGTCACCATCGGTCATTTCCAGGCGCTCAAACACCAACTCGCCAGCATGGCCTTGGACGTCGAACCCAATCGTGGTCTCTATTGGTTCGCGGCGTACGCCCAAGATCATGCTCGGGACGAGGCCGAGCGAATTGCCGCTATCGCCCGGGCGCATATCGCCGACCGGTTTATGCAGGTGGCTCGGGATGCCGTGGAGGCCCACGGTGGAATCGGGTTTACCTGGGAATGCGACGTTCAGATCTGGTTCAAGCGCGCGATGTTCGACCGTGCGTTCATGGGCACTCCGGCCGAGGACCGCGAGCGTTCTCTCCAACTCGCGGGGCTCTAGGCGAAAGCGCTCACTCGGTGGGCTGGACCTTCAACGATCGCATTCGGTTGATGGCGCCACCCACTTCGTAGCGTCGAGGGCGGGCGAAATTCCCAGGGTGACGTTCGGTGCCCCGCTCGGTTCCGTGGCGGTCCAACACGTCGAGGCCCTCGTCGTCGAAGAGTGCATCGAGGGCTTCGAGGACTGCGGCGAGGGTGGGTACGGATGTCTCCGGGTCCTGGCTCGGTTCCTCCACCGGTGCTTCCCCCATCAAGTCCTGGCTCGCCAGCCGGATCGCTTGGGCAATGGCGCGGGTTTGGCTGGGGTCGACGAGTTGGGCGAGGTGGCGAAGGTCCAGGGACTCCTCGCCATAGAGGATGAGTTCACGCCCCCGGGCCGAGATGCTCTCCTGCCGTCGCCCCCGGCTGGCCACGAAGCTGCTGGCCAGGGGCCTTCGGGGCGCCACGGGCTCCAGGGCCCCAGTCGTTTCCGGTAGGCGTCCGCTCTCGTTTTCATTGGCGATTCGGTGAGCCTCCTGGGTGACGTCCTGGGCCTGGTAGTCGCGCATCATGATCACCGTGTCGGCGACACCGAAATAATCTCCGCAGCCGCCCATGACGAGCACCGTGGAGACACCCAGGCGCTCGTGGAGTTCGCGAATCCGATCGACGAAAGGCGTGATGGGTTCATGGTCTCGGTGCACGAGGCGCTGCATCCGGGCATCTCGGACCATGAAATTGGTGGCGGAAGTGTCCTCGTCCAGGAGCAAGCCTCGGGCCCCCAACTCCAGGGCCTCGGCGATATTGGCTGCTTGGCTCGTCGAGCCGCTGGCGTCGGGGCTCGAGAAGGCGCGCGTCCGGTGACGACCGTCATGGGCATTGCCCGGAAGCCCATCGATGAACCCGTGAATGTCGACGCCGCTGACGCTCCTTCCATCCTCGGCCCGGATCTTGACCAAATCGGGCGCTGCCACCACGTACTCCCTTCCGTCGCCGGGGACGTGGGGGTAGATACAGGTTTCGAGGGCGCGCAGGAGTGTGGACTTGCCGTGATACCCCCCGCCCACAATCAGGGTGATCCCCCGCCGAATCCCCATGCCGCGAAGTGTCCGGGTCCGGGCCTCTCCAATGGGGTTGGGAATTTCGATTTCGACGGCTTGGGATTCAGGCGACCGAAAGCGAATGGCCTGGGCATCGGTCATGGGAAGTTCGCTGGCCCCACTGGCCCGGGGCAGAAGCGAACCATCCGCGACGAAAGCCACGCAGCCGATTTCGTCGAGGTGCCGGCGAATGCTCTCCTGATTCTCCACGCACTCGACGAAGGCGCGCATGGCATCCAGAGAAAGATTTTCTCCAAGAAGTCCCGCCTCAACGAGTCGCGGCAGTTGCTCTACCAGCAGGAAAATCGCCTCCCGGCCAAGGATCCGCCGCCCCGCTGCGGGCAGCCCCAATTCGATTCGGGCTTCGATCCAGTCGGGGTCGATCAGGACGGCTGTTCTCTCGAGAACTTCTTGACCGCCGGCATCGATGAAGATCTGGCCGCTTTTTCCACTGCCACGACTGCCCGTACGACCGCCACCACGACCACCACCACGACCCACACCACGACGGCCCGGACGATCCTGCTCGGCAGTGTCGTGGTTTCCCCGGGCGTGCCGGCTGCCGGTCAGTTCGGCAATAGCGGTCCGCACCGAGCGCGCGAGAAAATCCGCCGAGGCCAGACGCCGGATGCCC
>CAWVXN010000061.1:0-10730 GCA_963933695.1 uncultured Myxococcales bacterium
AAAGCATCGCGATCCACTTGATTCAAGCGATCCACTTGATTCAAGAAAGACAAAGGAAATCGAATGGACTTTGGACTCTCGGAAGATCAACTCATGCTCGAGGAAACCCTGCGAAGTTTCCTTGCTGATCGCGTACCCATCGGGCGGGTCAGGGAGCTGCGCGATGACGATTGCCCCAACAACCGCGAGATTTGGAAGTCTCTCGCCGAACTCGGAATGACGGGCATTCTGATCCCCGAAGAGTGCGGAGGAAGCAACCTCAATCTCCTGGATGCCTGCCTGGCCTCCCAGTCCATCGGCTATTCGGTCACACCGACTCCCTTCGTCAGCTCGGCAGTGATGGTTCCCACCGCTCTTCGCGAACTGGAGCACCCTCTTATTTCCGGATGGCTGGCCGGAATTGCGTCGGGGGAAATCGCATTCGGAATCGCCGTGACCGAAACTTTTTCGATTCGGGAAGGGGCGGGTATCGCTATCGACCAAGGGAAACTGAGCGGCAAGGCAATGATGGCTTTGGACATCTGCTCAGCCGATCTGATCCTCCTTGCCATTGGCTCGGAGCATCTCGCTGTTGTTCGGGGCGATGCGCCAGGGCTCAAGAAGGCTCGCTTGGCCACCACCGATGCGACTCGGTGCACTTCGGAGTTGATTCTCGAGGGTGTTGCCCCTGAAGTCATTTTTCAAGACGTTGGGAACACCATCGCACGAATGCTCGACGCGGGGCGAATCGCGCTGGCTGCGGATTCCCTTGGTGCCTGCGAAGCGATGATCGAGCAGGCTGTCGCTTATTCGACACAAAGGAAACAATTCGACAGGCTCATCGGCTCCTTCCAAGCCGTCAAGCACATGTGTGCGGAAATGATCAGCGAACTTGAACCCGCGCGTTCTCTAGTCTGGTACGCAGCGCATAGCTTTGACGCGCTTCCCGATGAGACACCCCTGATGGCATGCCACGCCCTCGCACACGTCTCCGAAATCGGTCATGAAATCGCGAGCGTCGCTACCCAAGTTCACGGCGGAATCGGCTGGACGGACGAACACAACGTTCATTTCTGGTTCAAGCGAATCGGAGTCGGCCGGAGCCTGCTCGGTGGACCGGGACTGCTCCGAGAACGGGCTGCAGAAATACAGGGACTCGCGAAGTCTGGCTGAGGCCAGGGACTGGGGTATTACCCTGACCCAACGATCCGAACAAACCCCCGTTCTAGCCATTCAGCGCCAGCATCAGCCTAGCCGGCGCCCGGAGCCACCTTTAGGAGCGTGTCGGCCTATCCGTCTCCGCTATGATCGGCGGTTCCCGGGGTGAAGAAGAAACCTTTTTCTTGCAGGCGAGTTGCCTCTCCAAGCACCCCTATTTACTCTTCAAGCACTGAGCGCGTTTCTACCTTCTTCGTTCCTAACTTGCCTGTTCCTAACTTGCTTGTTCCTAACTTGCTTGTCCCTAACTTGCTTGTCCCTAACTTGAAGTCACGGGCATGCTCTGGGTAATGCTCGGCGTTGATAGTTAGAGATTGGCCGGCGGCACGCTCAGCCGGGTTCTTCTATTTGAAGGGACGAATTAAATGGGCGAGCTAAAGAAACGAGCTGGAATTCCGAGGGAATCCGTATTCCAGTCCTCATTTCTGGGCCTCTATATGACGAATGTAGAACCCAAGGCCCAGTTCCAAATCGAGTTTCAAGACCACCCCACCTCTACTCTTCAGTTCAAGTCCGAAGCGAAAAAGCCAGAGCCCTGCCAATGGGCAGAGCCCTGCCAATGGACAGTCGGCCAAATAAATGGAATCACGAGCGCGCAAAGGGACTCTGACTCTGCCGACTCTCCGTAAACTCTCGGTCCGTACACTCTCGTCCCGTAGACTCTCGGTCGGAATTCTCTGCGGACTGGCCCTGCTTTCGTTCCCTGCACTCGGCTCAGATTCCGCGGCCTGGCCCGAAGCCCGGGAAACCGAATCTAAATCGGATCCATTTGGCGACCTCGACGTGCCCCTCGGATCGGTTGATTCCAGTAACCGCTGGAGCTTTCTAACAGACAACCTTAGATGGGCCGTGGACTTTGCTGGCCGCATCAATACAACTGAGAACTCCGGCTATACCAACCAGGAGTTTTTCGGCGTCGACCTCCACAAGGTCGTGAGCACAAAGAATCGGGATATCGGCACCCTTCTCGTCCAACTCTATGTGGACTACCACAGCGACCCGCCCCCCAACCGAGACCATTGGGATTACAAAACACGACTCCTCTACTTCAACTATCACGTGACCGGGCGAGGGGGCCTCAATATCAAGGTGGGCCATTTACTCATTCCCTACGGCCTGAACCTCCCTTCACGTACGCCGGGAACCCTCCGCCAGTTTGATACGGGTGCCAATCTCGGGCAAAAGGTCGACTGGGGCACCAGCATCAACGGCATCTCGACTAATTTCAACTACGAGATAAGTTTGACCCGGGGATCCGGCTTAGAATACGACAGCGATCAGGGCCCCTATCTGATTGCAGGGCGTGTGGGGACTCCCGAGCACTTACCCCTCGCAATGGGCATCTCCGGCCTCCACGGAAAAATCCTGAAGAACGGTAAAATTACCGACCGGACCCGAGTCGGCGTTGACTGGAGATGGACGGGTGGCGTTCTCGATGTTCTTGGCGAAATCTCGATCGGCAGAGATGGACACAGCAAGGACATCGTCAACGGTTTTCTCGACCTGTCCTGGCGCTCTCCCATGGAGGCCCTCCTGCTCTACGCCCAGGGCAATATCATGATGAATCGTGAAGATTCAGCACCCGACAGCCTTCCCTGGGAGAAAGTGTCCTATCTGACCCTGGGCTCCCAGCTTGCCCTCGGCACTCACTATTGGCTCTCAGCCGACTACCGGCACGAGGTAACGAGTACCGGGAAACCCGATCGCATTCGTGCCCAGCTTCGGTATCGGTTCTTTTAAATCGGAAAGGACGTCACCTCCATGAAATTCCTGCACTGGACAGTCCTTCTTCTCCTCGCCCTACCCCCTGTCGCCCTGGGCCAGGCCTACTGTTCGCTCAGAGACCCGGTCAACGCCATTCAAACTTCCCTGCCGGACTTCGATCACTATCGTTCGATCGTGCGGAAAATCCATGCCACCGACAGGGACGCGATTCTCGAAGCTCTGCCTTTTACGATCCACGAGAACGAACTGGGAACCCATACCCTCTATACGGCCTTCGACGAGAACGAAGTGTTGGTTGGCATTGTTCACGTACGCACAGAACGGGGTCGCTGGGGATTGACCGAAATCGCTTGGACTTTTGATCCCGAGCTTCGAGTCATTGACATGCACTTCCAGCGGTCACGGGATCAATCACGCGCGTACATTGAATCCGAGGCTTTCCAGCAAGCGCTCCTTGGGAAAGGTTTTACTGAACTCAAATCGATGCTCGATGAAGATGGCACATCCATCAACCCGGCACTTCTCGACGTTCCCGCTGACGCCCACGACACCGTGGTCAGCGTCATTCAATCGGCCCTCAAAACCATTTTGGCGACTGAGACCGTGTGGAACTCGAGCCTGGTGAGGTTTAGGGAAAACAGTGGCCCCACCTGAAATGCAAATTTTCGACGGCCGAAAAAGGCCCCGGCCGCGCCGCTCTCCCAAACAAGAGAGAGTCGAGTCCGAAAGTTCGAGCAAGCGATGAGCCTTCGCACTCACCTCTTTTTACTGCTCTTCTCAGTCGCCATCGGAGGAGCCACGCTCACCTTTGCCAACCACCGGTGGCATACGAGCCTGGAAACCCAGTACGAGGCGACTGGCACTAATTCCATTACCCTGGAAAAACTCAGGCACGTTTCGTCTTCGTTGAGTCGTTTCCTTGTCACTTATGACCTCGTGGTATTCAGTGGCATCACCTACCTCGGAGAGGATGCCCTGCTCCAACTCAAACAGCTGGACCAGGCGCTCGGAGAGCTCCCTCGGTTGGCAGTGGCTCCCCATGTCATACTCAACAGCAAAGCGAACCTAAAAAAGGTGCAACCTGTTCTAAGGGGTGCCATTCAGGGACCGGCAGGAGAAGTCTCCGAGGAGAACACCCAGCAAGCAGAGGAGCACCTCTCCCAGGTAGTGGAAGAACTGGCTTCTCTGATCCAACTGGCAGAAAGAGAATTCAAACGCCAGAGTCAGGCTCTGGTCATGCAGACCCGGCTCCAAGAGACGACCCAGACCGCAAGTCTGATTGCCTACGGAACACTTCTTTTCATGCTGGTTGTCTGGTCGACGCGACGCATTGCGGGACCCGTTGACGCCATATCAGACATATCGAAGTATCAAATCGGAGCTGCAATACCCGTACTCCAAAAGAAATCGGGGCCGCGCGAGTTCCAAGAGATTGCCCGGAGTATCCACGCTTTGATCGTTTCTCTTGAGGAAACCGTCGAGACGCGCACTGGGGAGTTGGCCGGTCAGGTTGCGGAGCACATGAAAACCCAAGATTCGCTCGAGGTAAGCAATACCGATCTTGCAAAGAGTATGGACGATTTAAGAAGGACCCAAAGAGCGCTGATCGAGAAGGAACGCTTGACTGCTCTCGGTGAGATGGTGAGCGGAATTTCCCACGACTTCAATAATATTCTCGTTCCGATCATCTCGTACTCTTCCATATTGATCGATGACCCCAGCATTGAGATGGAAGAGCGAAACGAGTTGTTGGCCATTATCAAGACTGCGGCGGAGGATGCGTCCCGAGTAATCGAACGGCTCAGGGCCTTCAACCGAAAGGCCGATGGCACGCACGAATCGGAAGTCATCGAGATTGATGAAGTGGTCGAGGACGCCGTTGCCATGGCAGAGCCTCGCTGGAAGGTTCAAGCTGATTTAGTACCGCGTCAGATCAATGTCGTGTGCGAACTCGGATCCGCCGGGACGATAATGGGGAACACTGCTGAAATTCGGCAGGCCTTGATCAATCTTCTCTTCAATTCCGTCGATGCCTTACCAGAGGGAGGGGAGATTCGCGTCTCCACTTCGGTTGAGGGAAAGTTCGTAGTCGTGACTGTCACGGACAACGGAACCGGAATGTCAGCCAAAACCATGGAAGCCTGCCAAAAGCCGTTTTTCTCGACAAAGTTAAAACGAGGGACAGGGCTCGGACTTGCCATGGTCAACAACGCTGCCCTGAGCCACTTCGGTCGCGTCGAGATCGAAAGTACACCGGGAACGGGTACGTCGGTTCGCCTCTTGCTTCCGCGTGAAACGTCGATGGTTCAGAAAAATGAAATTTTAAGTTCGAAGAAAGTAGTGAGCCCCGATCTTCGCATCCTGGTGGTCGACGACGACGAGTTCGTTCTGAATGCCCATGCCGCACTGCTTCGTCACTTGGGACTCAGCCCACAGATCAGCTCGCGCCCTCTTGAGGCCCTCAGCGAATTCGAGACTGGACAATTCGACATTGTGATCACTGATCTTCGGATGCCCGAAATATCCGGTCTGGAATTCGCCCGCCGGGTGCGATCTATATGCCCGAACGTACGCATCTTCCTGCTCACTGCATTCGAGGGGGGGATCGCAAATACCTCAGATCTCGCATCCATCGACCAAATACTCCTGAAGCCGATCAGCGTAGAAAAACTCAAGGACGCCATCCTTCTCGATCCCGCCGGCTCCCAAGCCGCCCTCTGATTGACTTGGCCGCGCGGGTGCCGGGGGAATCCCGGCTTCTGCTCCCTCGTGGTTTCGCCATCCTACCGAGGCCGACTGCGTGTATGAAGCGCTGGGTGTGCACATCGAGGAACCCTCTCTCCCCTGACCCGTGGGCAAAACACATGCAATCGGAGCGTAGTTTTTTGAAATTTTTGGGGAATTTCGGGACGTAGAACTCCTTATTCGACCGATAATTCCCGATGAGAATCTGAGGCGCTTCTCCGCCTCCCGGGCATGGATTTGTTTAAGAACTTCTAGGAAACTTTCTTCCAACTGAGGAGGGTTTCTGCGTAGAATACGAGCAGGGACAGAATGGCGACGGCAAGCAGAGCATCTGAGATGCAGGTCTGTCAGCACGAAGGGAACAAGGCAGGATTGCGCAGTGATCGACTTTCAGAACCCGGCCTCCTTTCCCTCGGCCGATGGCCCCATGATGCGGGGCATGGTCGGACTTTTCTCCTCCTGCTCATCAGCGTGTTGTTCCTTGGGCTGCCTGGATCCTCCACTGCCGACAGGAGGGAACGATCCGGCGAGACGAATCGAGGCAAGCGGGCTGACATTGCGCGTGACCATGTACAGCGCCATCACCTGAAGTTGGGCCTGGAATTCCAAGATGTCGAGGACGTGGAGCGCCGAGAACACAATTCGGAGCACAACTCGACAACCCATACGAATCTGCGACAGCGTGTGGGCGGAATTGTCATCAACGGCGCAAACATGGGCCTGGCCGTGGATCGAAACGGTGCGGTCTTCGGGCGCTGGAATGACTTCGTTCCTCGCGCTCGATTGAAAATCAATCGCCGTGAGCCCGACTTAAGCGTCCTCGAAGCCCTCGCTTCTGCGGCTCTGCAGCTTGGGCTTCCAGTCCCAGAGAAAATTTTGGTTCTGGCGCAAGTCCCGGGACCTCAACTTAAAACCAATCTCAGCGGGGGGAATCTTTCCCGGGACTCGATTCCAGCGAAACTCGTTTACCAGCCGCTTTTGAACCGGACGGTCTTGTCGAACTCGCATCGCAGATCGACGAAGCTGCGCCTGGCGTGGGACCTGGTCATTCGAACTCTAGACGGACGCCACTGGTGGAATGTACAGGTCGACGCCGAAAACGGGGACTTGCTCGGACGGGTCGACTGGATCTCACGGGAGACCTATCGCGCGTTTGCGCCCGCCCCGATTCTCAGCCCGGATGACGGACCCCACGCCCTTGTCTCCCTGCCGAACATTACTGTATCCCCGCACCCCTCACCCCAGGGCTGGCACGACGACGACGGTTTGCCCGGTCCCGAATATACCGATACAAGGGGCAATAACGTGTATGCCCAGGAAGACACAGACAGCAACGACACCGGAGGCTTCCGCCCGGACGGCGGGCCGGGACTGGTCTTTGACTTCCCATTCGATTCGAATCTCGAGCCCTCTTCCTATCAGGCGGCCTCGGTGACCAATCTTTTCTATTGGAACAATGTCGCTCATGATCTCTTCTACGTGTACGGATTCGACGAAGCGAGTGGGAATTTCCAACTCAATACCTATGGCCGAGGTGGCACGGGAGGAGATCCTGTCGTCGCCGATGCCCAAGATGGCGGAGGGCTGAACAACGCCCAATTCGGTTCTCCACCCGATGGCTTCGCCGGCGTCATGGAGATGTTTTTGTTCTCCGCCCCGGTCCGACTCCAAATCCTTGCCCCCCCATCCGTGGCGGGGTTCTACCAGGCGGCGACAGCCGAATTTGGGCCGGCACCGCCTGATATCCCCTTGGAGGAGGATGTCGTTGAAGCGCTGGATGCTGCAGACGGCTTGGGGCCCAGTACTTTGGACGGATGCTCAGCTTTCCTCAACGCGTCGAGCGTTGTCGGAAAAATCGCGTTGATCGATCGGGGAAATTGCAATTTTACCGACAAGGTGGTCAACGCCGAGGCCGCTGGGGCGATCGGCGTGATCGTAGTCAACAATGCGGGGGACGCTCTGCTCACAATGGGTGGCACCGATCCTTCGATCACGATTCCTTCTCTCTTCATCGGGCAAACCCACGGCGCAGTGCTCCGCGCGGAAGTAGCTTCGCTAAGAGCTTCTATCTCCGCGCTTCCCATGCGAGATGGAGCTTTGGACGCGGGAATCATCCTGCACGAATACGGGCATGGAGTCACCAATCGACTGACCGGGGGAGCAGCCGAGGCCGGTTGCCTTTCCGCAACCCAGAGTTCATCCATGGGCGAGGGCTGGAGCGATTTCTTCAGCCTGTTCGTGGGGGCCGAGTTAGGCGATAGCGGAGCCGATCCCCGGGGCATGGGGACCTATTCCCTTGGGCAGCCAGAGAGCGGAAGCGGTATCCGCAGCCAGCCCTACAGCACGGACATGGCGGTTAATACAGCCACCCTCGCAGATATCGAAACAGCCTTGGCGCCTCACGGTACCGGTGAGGTCTGGGCTGCCAGCTTGTGGGAGGTCTATTGGCAGTTGGTCAACGCATACGGTTTCGATTCGGACATATTCGCCGGATATACGGGGTCCGGAGGAGGCAATCTCGCCCTGCAATTGGTGATGGATGGTCTCAAACTCCAGACGTGCAACCCTACGTTCATCGAGGCCAGAGATGCCATTTTGTCTGCAGAAGCCAATCTAACCAACGAGGCTAACCGTTGCCTTGTCTGGCGAGGCTTTGCCAAGAGGGGCTTGGGCGCGAACGCAAGCGTTTCTCCAAATCCAGCGAACATGACTGCCACCGAGGACTTCACCCTGCCTGTTGATTGTTCTGAATTCTGCGCCGATGGTGCAGTCGCACTCAGCGAGGAATGCGATGACGAAAACCTCGTTGAGCTGGACGGTTGCTCCAGCACATGTCGCATCGAGGAGTCGTACCTTTTTCAAGGGATCGCCCAGGGCGGCAGCGTTGAATTCGTGGTGGATGGAGCCACGATACCGATCGTAACCCTAGCCGGCGAAACGCCTTCGGACGTAGCCCTCAAGATGGCCGATGCCATTGGAGCCGATATCACCCTCAACGGCCTCGGCGTGCTCGCCCATGCAGTCGGTGACAGCGTCGTCGTTTCTGGAAATATCACGTCAACGGTAATTACTGACCTCGGCCTGACATGTGGCGATGGACTCCTCGCTCCTATCGAACAATGTGACGATGCCAACCTAGCCGACTTGGACGGGTGCTCGAGCACGTGTCGCGTCGAGGATTCGTACGTGTTCCAGGGCGTCGCCCAGGGCGGAACGGTAGAATTCGTCGTGGAGGGCGAGACAATTATTATTTCCACAGTTGCCGGCGAAACCGCCGCGGATGTGGCCGTGAAGATGGCGGCCGCCATCGACTCGAATCTCATTCTGAACGCTCTGGGGGTTCTCGCCCAGGGAAGTGGCAATAGCATCATCGTCGCCGGATCGATTTCGTCCACCACAATTTCCGATCCGGGCCTGGCGCCGCCATTGCCCTTCTCCGACTGGCTTGGCCCCTTCATCGCTCTCTTGTTGCTAGTCTCGGGCACTTCATGGCTCACCCCATCCCAGCGCCGGCATAATGGCCTCCCCAATCCCCAATAATACCTGCCAGCTATACGGGCGGAGTGTTGGATCGAGGATCGGGCCGGCCTTGGGATGGATACTCGCCCTCGCCGTGACTTGCGCAGGCTTCGTGTCCCAGGCCGAGACTGCGTTTCAGTCTCCTCCCGGGACTTCGAACTTTTCCTCTGCGCTCCAGAAGAGCCTCGCCCAGGCCCTCGTCAAAAAGGGACCCGCTTACGAACCCCGAACCCGGAACCTAAATCCCGACGGCTCGCCGATTTACTCCAATCGGCTCCTCCTTGAGGCCAGCCCCTACCTCCAGCAACACGCCCACAACCCCGTCAACTGGTATCCATGGGGTGATGCTGCATTCGAAGCCGCTCGGGAACGCGGAATTCCGGTCCTTGTCAGCATCGGATACTCGACCTGCCATTGGTGCCACGTCATGGAAGAAGAGTCTTTTGACAACCCTGAGACGGCAAAATTTCTCAACGAAAACTTTGTCGCCGTCAAAGTTGACCGGGAGGCGAGGCCCGACATAGACGCTGTCTACATGCAGGCGGTCCAGGCCATGGGGATCAATGGCGGGTGGCCTCTCAATGTATGGGTTACACCCGACCGTATTCCCTTTTATGGAGGAACCTATTTCCCTCCGACCAGCCAAAGGGGTCGGCCCAGCTTCACGCAGATCCTGACAAGCATTCATACGGAGTACCGCAAGGACCCCAAACGCTTCGAGGCTCACGCAAAGACTCTCGCTCGGGAACTGGCAATTCAGCTCTCCGGAAAGGCTGGCGAAGCGAGTTTTTCGCCGAACATTTCTGATCTCAAGAGCACCGTCGATCGTTACAACACAATCGCCGACAACGAGTGGGGAGGGTTGCAGCAGCGGGTCAAATTCCCGTCGAGTCTGCCGGTACCTCTTCTCCTCCGCTGGCACCAACGCAGCGGCGACGAACGGACCCTGGCCGTCGCTTCGAAATCCCTCGAGGCCATGGCTTCGGGCGGAATCCACGACCAGTTGGGCGGTGGATTCCATCGCTACTCGACCGACGAGCGCTGGCTCGTTCCCCATTTCGAGAAGATGCTTTACGACCAGGCCCTGCTCGCCAATGCCTACCTTGAGGGATGGCAGAAAACCGAAAATCCACGCTTCGCGGCAGTGACCCGGTCGATTCTCGATTACGTGCTGGGCGAACTTCAAGCACCCGGGGGAGCATTCTACTCGGCAACAGATGCTGACAGTGCGCGACCCGATGGTGAAATGGAAGAGGGTTTCTTTTTTACCTGGACACCCGCCGAAGTGGACGCCATCGTGGGCCCCATTTTGGGGGGACAGTTTCGGCACTGGTATGGCGTCAGTCCAGCCGGCGACCTCGATGGCCGCAGCGTACTGCGAACTTGGAAGACCCTTGAAGAGTCAGCCAAAAAACTCAAAATTTCTCCGGCTGCCCTAGAGGCCAATATCGACGACGCCCGAGCCCAACTCCTGAAAGCTCGAAACAGGCGAGCCCCTCCGCTCCGGGACGACAAGATCATCGTGGAATGGAATGGCCTGATGA
>CAWVXN010000062.1:0-10713 GCA_963933695.1 uncultured Myxococcales bacterium
GGTCCATGCTTACCGGTCCATGCTTACCGGTCCATGCTTACCGGTCCATGCTTACTGACCGATGCCTACCGGCCCATGCCCCCTGGTGCTGTCCCTGCGGTAACGGATGGTTTCAGAGGCTGAATGCCTGCATCTCGACCATTCGCCGATAGTGACCGCCGGATTCGGCCATCAGCGAATCGTGGGATCCCTCCTGGATCACCCGGCCATGGTCAAAGACCAGAATTCGATCCACTGAGCGAATGGTCGAAAGCCGGTGGGCAATCACCACCGCTGTTCGGTGACTCATCAGTTCGGCCAGGGCCTCCTGAATCATGGCCTCGGTCAACGAGTCAAGGCTCGAGGTCGCTTCATCGAGCACGAGAATCGGGGCGTCGGCAAGAATCGCCCGAGCAATCGCCACGCGTTGACGCTCGCCGCCCGAGAGCTTGACCCCCCTCTCCCCCACGAGGGTTTCATAGCCCCTTTCAAGCCTCTCGATAAACTCGTGCGCGTGGGCTTGGCGAGCCGCCTGGATCATTTTCGCCCGATCGGGCTCCCTACGGCTGTACCCGATATTTTCCGCCAGGGTGCGGTGAAAGAGAATCGGATCCTGGGGCACTAGGGAGATCGCCCGGCGCAGGGTCTCCTGGCTTACCTCGGCGATGTCCTGGCCATCGATCACAATTCGGCCGTCGTCCACGTCATACAGGCGCTGAAGGAGCTTGGCGAATGTGCTTTTACCCGAGCCCGACTCCCCGACCAGGGCCACCTTCTCTCCGGGCGCGATTTCCAGGGAAAGTCCCTGAAAAAGGGGCTTGAGCTGGTTGCGATAGCGGAACCCCACGCCCTCGAAACGGATGCCCCCGGGACCCGGACGAAAACCCTCGGCCCCAGGGAGATCGCGCACCCCGGGGTCGGCTCGCGAAATCGCCACCAGGCCCTCGACCTCGTTGACCGCCCTCTGGGCATTGCGCACCTGCCAGCCGATGTTGCGAAGGTAGCCGTGTACGACCAAATAGGTGGCCACCACGTAGACGGCATCGGCCACGCGCTCCTCCCCCGTCCCCCCGCCGAAGAGGACAAGGCCGAGCAAGCCCGCGAGCAAAGCCACCAGCATCACGGACTGCACCGCACCGGCATCCATGCTCCGCAGCCACGAGCGGCGCGAGAGGGATCGCCACCGCTGACTCGTGCCTTCGAAACGATCTTCCTCGCGTCCCTCTGCCCCGAAGGCCTTGACGACGGAAACACAGGCAATGGAGTCGGCCAGGGCCCCGCCCACCTCGGTATCCGCTTCGTTCGCGAACTGGTTGGCGGGGGCTACGTATCGCAGGGAGAGCGCGCTGCTCACCGCAACGAAAACAACAACCGCCCCCCCAAAATAGAGACCCAGCACGGGGTCGCGCAGATACATGGCCACGCTAAATCCCAGGAGCAGAGCCAAGGCCGGACCGAGATCGATCATCAGGGTATCCGCCAGGGAGTCGTAGGCCCACATTCCCCGGGTGATTTTCCGCTGGGTCGATCCCGCAAAATGGCTGGTGTGCCATTCGAGGCTGAACCTCTGCACCTGGCGAAAACCGTCGGCCACGATTCGCTGCATGACCTGGGAGGTAAAGTACATCCAGTTCCGCAGATAGAGTTGCCTGACTAAGGAAAGCCCCGCGAAAACACCCAGCAACGCCAAGCCGGCGTTGCGCGCACTCTCCATTCCTGCACCGGCACCGGCACCGGCGCCGAGATGCCGCTCGGTGGCCACAACCAGTTCAGAGGAGAAGCGAGGAATCTGAACCTCGATCAGGATCGCGAGAGTCGTGCCCGCGAGCATTCCGCCGAACCGCCAGGGCAACCGCCGCCAATGGCTCCAGACGAATGCCATCACCTGACCGAGCGACGCCCGATCCTCGCCCGGGGAGGAGGCATCTTCTTGCGGGCCTATGTCCAGCGCCATGGCGCATTCGCTCCCGAAGGCCGAAATACGAAGGGGGCCCTGTGCCGGCGATCGCCGCTCCAGAATCCCTTCGCCAGAGCCCCTGACCCTAGCCTCCGCTCCTCCAGTGCACGAGTTCCGGGCTCAGATCCGCCATACAACGCGATCCCGTGAGCACCAGGGTGCGCTCGACCCCCTCAGCCAGGTGCGCGAGGGCGTGATCCACGCCGCGCTCCCCCCCCGCCGCCAGGCCGTAAAGATAGGCGCGTCCACTCATGCACGCGCGAGCCCCCAGTGCCACGGCCTTGACGATGTCGCTGCCCCGCCGCACGCCACCGTCGCAAAGAATCTCGACACGATCGCCCACCGCGTCGGCGACTGGGGCGATCAGTTCCAGGGGCGGCGGAGCGCCATCGAGTTGACGTCCACCATGATTGGACAACGCAATCGCTTCCACGCCCGCCTGGGCGGCCAATTCGGCGTCGGCCACGGTCTGCACTCCCTTGATAATGATCGGCCCGCTCCACTCATTTCGAAACCACTCGATGTCCTGCCAGGAGAGCCCGGGATCAAATTGGCTGTTGATGTAGTCCGCCAGGGAGACGGCGTCCCGGCCATCCCCCACCGACTGACCCACCACGTTTGCGAAGGCAATGGGCTCCCCGCGCACGAAATCCCAGGTCCAGCCCGGGTGAAGCGCCCCGGAGATCAGGGTGTCGAGACCAATCTTCGGAGGCAGCGTGAAGCCCCGTCGGATATCCCTCTCTCTCCGGCCCAAGACCGCCGTATCCACCGTGATCATGATGGCCTCGTAGCCGCTGGTCCGCGCGCGCTCGAGCATTTCTTTGACTAGGCCCCGATCGCGCCAGGCATAGACCTGGAACCAGCGTCGACCGCTCGAGACCGCGGCCACCTCTTCGATGGAGCGCGTGCTGAGGGTGGAAAGTGTGTAGGGCAGACCCGCCCGCTCGGCGGCCCGGGCCACGGCGAGTTCACCTTGAGAATCGGCAATCCGGCTGAAGCCCGTGGGCGCCAGAATCAGGGGAAAGGCCAGAGGCCGGCCCAGGACAGTGGTGGACATATCCACCTCGCGCACATTGCGAAGCACACGCGGTCTGAATTCCAGCCGCTCGAAGGCCTCTACATTGCGCGCCAGCGTGCGCTCGTCCTCGGCGCCCCCGTCGATGTAGTCGAAAACCCCACCGGGCAATCTCCGACGAGCGATCGTGCGAAGGTCAGCCACAGACGCGGCCCGGGACAAGCGACGTAGAACCGGGTCCTTCTCGAAGCGGCGAAACCGCAGAACCGAGCGCAGGGTGCGCACTATGGACACGTTTGGCCTCCGCACAGCCCCCAACCGCGAAGGCAGGCGCAGCAGTCTACCACTCGCCCGGGCTCTGTCGTCCAACGATCAAGCGATCGCATTTCGACCCGGCTCGGATCGTTCTCTTTCTCCCCTATCCAGATTTTAGAACGTGTTCTAGGATAACTCGACGCCCGGCACCCCCGGGCCTCGCCCTCTTCATCGACTTCGGGAGTTCAGCATGGAAGACACGAAATCCCCGGGCGACGACGGCCTGTCGGCGCCCCACGTTCTCGAGTATGCGTACAAGCGCTCCCTGGGCCCCGTGCTCGGACGCTTCTTTACCAGCCTGCGCGACGGGCGAATCGAAGGCGTGCGAACCCGGTCCGGCCGGGTACTGGTTCCGCCCGCCGAGTACGATCCGGAAAACGGAGAAGCCACCCCCGAGGATTTTGTCGAAGTCGGCCCGTCGGGAACGGTGAAGAGTTGGGCCTGGGTGGGCGCACCCCGGGCCTCCCATCCCCTGGACCACCCCTTCGCCTTCGCGCTGATCGAACTCGACGGGGCCGACACGGCCCTGATGCACGTCGTCGACAGCGGCGATGAGGCCGCCATGGCCACGGGAATGCGGGTCACACCGCGCTGGGCCGACGAGACTGTCGGTCGCATTCAGGACATCGCAGCTTTTATCCCGGAGGGTCAGGCATGAGCGAAGAACGCGAGCCCGTCACGCAAATCGTTACCCCGGTCCGCGTGGCCTACACCTATACCCCGGGCATAGCCTCCGAGCGCTTCTTGCGCGGGTGTCGGGAGGGCAAGCTCCTGGGCGGAATCTGCGACGCATGCGGGCGGGTATACATCCCCTCCCGAGGTGCCTGCCCCCGATGCGCAGCCCCCACCTCAAAATTCAAGGAACTCTCGGACCAGGGCACAATCATTACTTTCTGCATCGTCCGGGTGCCGGCGGCCAATATCGATGTCCCACTGCCCTATTGCACCGCCAACATCCTGCTCGACGGCGCCGACCTTTCCTTCACCGGCTTGATCCAGGGCTGCTCCTTCGAGGAGGTCCGCATTGGGATGCGGGTTCAGGCGGTCTGGAAGCCCGAGTCCGAGTGGGACTACAGCGTCGGCAACATCGAGCACTTTCGTCCGCTGGACGAACCCGACATCCCCTTCGCGGACCTGAAAGGATATTCCTGATGCGCGACGTCGCAGTGCTCTCCTATGCCCAGACGCCTTACGTGCGCACCGAACGCGTGCGGAACGAAGTCGAAATGCTCATGCCGATCATCGACGAAGTGGTCAAAAAGGCCGGCATCCCGCGCCAGGAAATCGGCTTTACCTGCTCGGGGAGTACCGACTACCTGGCGGGCCAGTCCTTCTCCTTCGTGATGGCGGTGGATGCCGTCGGCGCGTGGCCCCCGATCATGGAAAGCCACGTCGAGATGGACGGAGCCTGGGCGCTCTACGAAGCCTGGATCAAGATCCAATGCGGCGAGGTCGACTCCGCACTGATTTTCAGTTTCGGGCGATCGTCCATGGGCGAAACAGCCGAGACCATGACCCTGCAAACCGACCCCTACACCATGGCCCCCCTGGGCCCCGACTCGATTTCCATGGCCGCCCTCCAGGCGCGCTGCGGGCTGGACGCCGGACTCTTCAGCGAACGCGATATGGCCGAGGTTGCCGCCCGCAACCGGCGCAATGCGCTCACGAACCCCGAAGCTCAACTGGCTGGGGAATTCGACGTCGAGGCCCTACTGGCCGCGCCTTACCGAGTCTCACCCCTCCGCGACCACGACTGCCCGCCAATCACCGACGGCGCAGCCGCCATGGTGATCGCCGCCGCCGACGTCGCCCGGGATGTCTCGGACAAACCGGTCTGGATTCGCGGTATCGACCACCGTCTGGACTGCCACCAGCTGGGCTCCCGGGACCTCACAAAGTCACCGTCGACACGTTTGGCCGGGGAACACGCCGGTGTTTCGTCGGGCAAGATCGACATCGCCGAGCTCCACGCCCCCTTCAGCCACCAGGAAATCATCCTAAAAAATGCCCTGGGGCTGGACGACGATGTCCGGATCAATCCATCGGGAGGCGCGTTGGCGGCCAATCCCATTATGTCCGCGGGGCTGGCCCGGATCGGCGAGGCCAGCCGCCAGATCTCCGGGGGTGCGGCCTCAAGAGCCGTCGCCCACGCCACCTCGGGTCCTTGTCTTCAGCAGAATCTTGTCTGCGTTCTGGAGGGTTGAACCATGGCTGAACATGCAGCAGTAATCGGAATTGGTCAGACAGATTTTGACGCCAAGCGGGTCGATGTTTCCCAGGTGGGACTGATTCGCGAAGCCGCCGAGCGCGCCCTCGCCGACGCCGAACTCGACTGGAAAGACATCGACGCGGTTGTCATCGGCAAGGCCCCCGACATGTTCGAAGGCGTCATGATGCCCGAACTCTTTCTCGCCGAAGCTTTGGGCGGCGTGGGCAAGCCCATGCTCCGGGTCCACACAGCGGGCAGCGTGGGCGGCTCCACGGCGATCGTGGCCGCAAGCCTGGTCCAGTCCGGGGTGCACGAGCGTGTCCTCACCGTGGCCTATGAAAAGCAGAGCGAGTCCAACGCCATGTGGGCGCTCTCCATCAAGATGCCCTTTACGCCCACCATGGTCGCCGGGGCCGGCGGTTTCTTCGCGCCCCTGATCCGAGGCTACATGGAGCGCTCGGGGGCGCCCGAGGACACGGGCATCCGCGTAGCGCTCAAGGATCGGCTCAACGCGCTCAAGAACCCCGTGGCCCATTTGAAGCTGCCTGACGTCACCTTCGAGATGATCCAGAACTCGCCCATGCTCTGGGATCCCATTCGCTACCTGGAAACCTGCCCATCCTCGGACGGGGCCTGCGCCCTAGTGATCGGCAACGAGAAGCACGCCCGCGCCGCTTCCCGCCCGGCCGCCTGGATTCATGCCACCAACATGAAGACCGAACCCACCATGTTCGCGGGCCGGGACCAGGTCATGCCCAAGGCTGGCCTGGAGTGTTCGGAAGAACTTTACAAGAAGGCGGGCATCACCGACCCCCGCAAGGAAATCGACTGCGCCGAAATCTATGTCCCCTTTAGTTGGTTCGAGCCCATGTGGATGGAGAACCTTCACTTCGCCCCCATCAATGAGGGCTGGAAGATGACCTACGAAGGCGCCACGGCCCTGGATGGGGATCTCCCTGTCAACATGTCCGGGGGTGTGCTCTCCACCAACGCCATCGGGGCATCGGGCATGGTTCGCTTCGCCGAAGCCGCCATGCAGGTACGCGGCCAGGCCGGCGAGCACCAAATCGATGGTGCCCGGAAAGCCCTCGGGCACGCCTACGGGGGCGGCTCGCAATATTTTGCAATGTGGATCGTGGCCGACCAACCCCTGCAATAAGCCTCTCGTCCAATCCGGGCTTTACGCCGAGGCCTGACAACTGCCCGAAGCCCTCTGGCGGCCCACCCCGATAAGGAGAAACCCATGGCCGATCTCGGATTTTGGAAACTCGCCCAGCAGTCGCCGGAGGCACTCGCTCTTGTTGATCCCCAGGAGCGGCGGTGGAGCCGAGGAGAACTCTTCGCCGAGGCCAACCGAATGGCGCACGGCCTTCGGGCCCTGGGCCTGAAGCCCGGCGATTGCGTAGCCCTGGTGATGGAAAACTGTGCCGAGTTCTTTCAGATCAACCTGGCGGTCACCCAGATCGGCCTCTACATGACCCCCATCAACAACCACCTCACGGCCCCGGAGATCGCCTACATCGTGAAGGACTCGGGGGCCAAGGTGTTCTTCGGCTCAGAAAAATTTGCCGCCGCCTGCCAGGCCGCTCAAGAGCAAATTGGCTTCCCCCCAGAAAGCTCGTTCGCCCTGGGCACCGTCGAAGGCTTTCGCCCGTTTTCCGAACTCACCGCCGAGCAACCAGCGACCCGACCCGAAGACCGATGCGCGGGGCAGGTCATGAACTACACCTCGGGCACAACGGGCAAACCCAAAGGCGTCCGACGTGCCCTGGCACCCATCGACCCCGACCTCGTCGCCGCCCTCACCACCGGACTGCTGGCCATGTTTGGACTCCAGCCCGAGGACGACAATGTCCATATCTGCGGCTCCCCGCTCTATCACACAGCGGTGCTCATGTTCAGTTCCACCTCGCTCCACATGGGGCACGCGGTGGTCCTCACCGAAAAGTGGGAACCCGAGTCCATGCTGCGGCTAATTGAGAAATACCGAGTCACCCAGAGCCATATGGTGCCCACGCAATTCAATCGGCTACTCAAACTCGCCCCGGCCATCCGCGAGAAATACGACGTCTCGTCCCTCCGGGCCATGATTCACGCCGCAGCACCCTGCCCCATCGATACCAAGTGGAAAATGCTCAACTGGTGGGGAGATTCGATTTACGAATACTACGCGGCCACAGAAGGCGGCGGCACCTTGGTGACGCCCCAGGAGTGGCGGGAGCGTCCGGGCACCGTGGGCAAGGCTTGGCCCAATGCCGAAATTAAAATATTTGATGACGAGGCCAATGAGCTCGGCCCGAAAACCGTCGGCACCGTCTACATGAAACTTGGCCAGGCGGATTTCAAGTACAAGGATGCAGAGCAAAAGACCCGGGACAATCGAATCGGCGATTTCTTCACCGTGGGTGATATCGGTGAACTCGACGAGGCCGGGTATCTCTTCCTTCGCGATCGCAAGGCCGACATGATCATCTCAGGCGGCGCCAACATCTACCCCGCGGAAATCGAGGCCGAACTCGTGCAACACCCCAAGGTCGCCGACGTCGCGGTCTTCGGTATCCCCAACGAGGATTGGGGAGAAGAGATCAAAGCCGTCATTCAACCCATGGACGGCGTCGAAGCCGGACCGGCATTGAGCGAGGAGATCTTCGCTTGGTGCGCCGACCGGCTCGCCAAAATGAAGACCCCGCGAAGCATCGACTACCTCGCGGAACTGCCCAGGGATCCGAACGGCAAACTCTACAAGCGAAAGCTGCGCGATCCCTACTGGGCCGGGCGCAGCCAGATCTGAACCCGGGCGCCGGGCTCTGAACCTACTCGGTCAGTCGAATCGCCTGGCGGGGACAGAGACGTTCGGCCTCGCGCGCCTTCTCTTGCTGGTCGCCGGGAACCTCTTCGAGGATCACCGTCAGGGTATCGTCCTCTTCAACCCGAAACACTTCGGGCGCATGCTGCATGCAAACAGCGTTTGCCTCACACAGGTCGTAATCGACCACCACCTTCATGGCATCCTCCTTAAAATCATCGAATCGCCCGCCACCGGGCCCTTTGAACCCACGCTCTTATGCGCGACGGGCGCAATCTTAGAACAGGAGTCGGGGCATCGCACAGCCTTCGGGAATTTCATGCTGCCCCGGTCCCCGGCCGGCCAACGGAACCCAGCCCCCCCAGCTCTACATCTTGCCGAGGACCATGCCACTGGTCGGTACGCCGACACCCGCAGTCACCAGAACATGTTCGTTCTTTGTGGGCTGGCTCGACGAAGTTCCCCGGATCAACCGTACGCCCTCGTTCACACCATTCATACCGTGGACGTAGGCTTCCGAGAGTTGACCACCGTGGGTATTCGTGGGCAGCGGGCCGTCCAGGCCAAGGGCGCCGTCCCGAATAAAGTCCGCCGCCTGGCCCTTCTTGCAAAAGCCGTAGCTCTCGAGTTGCCAGAGCACGATGGACGAGAACGCGTCGTAGATCACCGCCGCATCGATGTCCTCGGGGCCCAGTCCCGACATTTCCCAGCATTGCCGGGCAACCAGATCCACCTCGGGAAGATCGGTCAGGCTTGACCGGTAGAAGCTCGTCATGGACTCCTGATGGGCTCCCGCCGCTTGGGCCACCGCACGGATCATCGCGGGCGGGTTCGGCAGATCCCGGGCCATTTCCGGAGAGACCACCACGCAGGCCGATCCCCCGTCGGTCTCCTGGCAGCAGTCGTAGAGTCGCAGAGGTTCAACAATGGCCCGGGCGGCTTGATGCTCCTCCAAGGTCAGTGGCTTCTGGTAAAAGAAAGCCCGGGGGTTCTTCACGGCGTGTTCGCGCTGGGCAAGGCATACCTCGGCCAGATCTCGGCTGGTGCACCCGGTTTCGTGCATATACCGCTGGGTCACCATGGCCACCCAACTCGCAGGGGTCATCAGGCCCGAGGGCATATACCAGCTCCAGTGAATCAGATCCGAAGTCGTCGGTCCGCCGGAAACCCCCTCGCTGTAGCGCGCCCCCGATCGTCCGTTCAGGGCGCGGTAGACCAACACCGCCTTGGCGCTGCCCGTCGCCACGGCCATCACGGCCTGATGCATCACGCCGACGGCCGCCCCGCCTCCGTGGGGCGTTCGACTGTAAAAAGTAAGATCACCCACGCCCACGGCCCGGGCCACTTCGATTTCATCGCTGTTGTCCATTGTAAAGGTGGTCATGCCATCGATATCCGCGGGCGTCAGCCCAGCGTCCTTGATGGCCGCACGGCAGGCCTCGCTTGCCAGGGAGAGTTCCGAACGCCCGGAGTTCTTCGAGTACTCGGTTTCCCCGATACCCACAATGGCCGCTTGATCTTTCAGTGTCGTCGGCATCGTCTCAGCCCCCCGCCGGCAGGGAGAGTGTGACGGTGCCCGTCACGTGGTTCCCCCAAGCGTTTTTGCCCGTCACGTCCACGGTGACAGCGCTGGTTGCATCGTCCTTGTCGGAGACGGACCCGGTGAGCGTCATGGTATCTCCGGGCAGATTGGGCGTTCCGAGTTTGATGGAAACGTGGGTGACCCGCGCGTCAATCCCCGCCCAATCGGTGACAAAGCGACTCACCAGGCCGTTGGTGGTCAGGATGTTCATAAAGATGTCCTGCATCCCAGCGGCCTTGGCGGCTTCTTTGTCGTGATGAACCGGGGTGTAGTCACGGGACGCCACGGCGCCCGCAACGATTAGGCTCGATGTCAGATCGATGGGAAGTACGGGCAACTCATCCCCCACGCTGACCTCTTTGTAGAACAATGAATTTTCACTCATTTCTTATTCCTCGGAGTTTTCGTATTTAAGATTTTCCGATCCATTCGGATCGGGGCTTCAAGCCGGCCGAAAGACCGGCAGCTTCATTTCATCGTCCACGAGTTCTATCGTGGCTTGAACCGCCATGCCGATTTCGACGTCGCCCGGATCCACACCCACCACGTTGCCGACGAATCGGGTTCCCTCTTCGAGATCAACCACCGCAACCACCAGGGGATAGGTATACCCGGGTACCTCGGGGTGCCGGATCACCACATAGCTGTGCACCGTTCCCTGGCCCGTAGAAAAAACAAAATCCCACTCGCTGGACTGACACTCACCACACATGGGGCGAGGGGGATGCCGCAGAGCCTCGCAGCCCGAACAGCGCTGAATCGCCAGTTCTCCCTTGTCCACGCATTCCCACCACCACTGATTGTCGTGGGCCATGGCGGGGCGAAGTCGCTGAGGGCGGCTCGGCGCACC
>CAWVXN010000063.1:0-10664 GCA_963933695.1 uncultured Myxococcales bacterium
TGCCAATCCACGGGCTCGAGATTCCCAGGACGCGTTGAGGGCGAGAATCCGGCTTCGCTCTGGGTTTCCTCGGTTTTTTCCTTCAGGGTCTGAAGCTCGTTGCGGGCCTCGGCCGCGCGCTGGGAAGACGGGCCACGTTGAAGCTCGCGGATCACCCCGGCAACCTCGCTATGGGCTTGCTTGAAAGCCAGATCGAGGTCCTTCCGCATGGTCAGGAAGAGTTCGTCCCGGCGTTCCTGAAGTCGCTCGAGCTTGGCCCGATATTCGTCACGCACACTCTCGCCTTCGGCTCGCATCCGAGTCGCCTGGTTCTTCTCGCTTGCTAGGGCAGCTCGGCTCGTGGCTAACTCGCTGAGCATCTTTTCGAGCTTGCGATCGTCGCGTTCGAGCAGGGAGTCGGCTCTTTCCAGTACGTCGCTCGGCATCCCCATGCGAGCGGCGACGGTCGAGGCCGAAGACACGCCGGGCGCCCCGATGTGGACGCGATAGGTAGGGGCCAAGCTTCCCGGGTCGAATTCCACGCTGGCGTTTTCGAAGCGTGGATCTACGTCGGCCATTTCCTTCAACAAGTTGTAGTGGGTGGTGGTGATCACCCGGGCGCCTCGGTCGGCCAGGGCCTCGAGGATGGATTGGGCCAGAGCCGCTCCCTCGCCAGGATCCGTTCCCACGCCGATTTCATCCAGGACCACCAGGGAGCGAGGGCCGGCGACTCCCACAATCCGGGCAACGTTCGCCATGTGGGCGGAGAAAGTCGAAAGACTCTCGCCGATGTCCTGGTGGTCACCGATATCCGCCAGCAGATGCTCGATGGCGTCTACGCGTGCGCCCGCCTCGCAAGGGACGTGAAGCCCGGCTCGCACAAAGAGTGCCGCCAGGCCCACGGCCTTCATCGAAACAGTCTTTCCCCCGGCATTGGGCCCCGAGAGAACCAGAACCGAGAAGTCGTCGCCCAGTCGGAGATCGTTGGCCACGCATTCGCTGGTCTCGATCAGGGGATGGCGCAGGCCGGGCAACTCGAAGACTGCCCCCTCGTTGACCTGGGGCGAGGTGGCGTCCATTTGCTGGGACAGCCGGCCTCGGGCAAAGGCAAGGTCCAAGCGAGCCAGGGCGTCCAGCCCGCTTCGGATTTCACTCGACGCCTCTGAGACTCCCTCGGTGAGCTGTCCCAGGACTCGTTGAATTTCCCGCCCGACGCCGAGTTCGGCTTGTTTGAGGCGATTGTTGACTTCCACGACCGCCTCGGGCTCGACGAAAAGGGTGGTGCCCGAACGGGATGCGTCGTGCACGATTCCCTTGATCCTGCTCCGGGCATCCGCCTTGACGGGAAGCACGTAACGATCGTTCCGCACTGTGTAGTAGCTGTCCGACAGGTGGCGACTGACTTCTGGGCTGCGCACGTATCGGTCCAAGCGTTGCTGGAGTTCCCTGGAGAGTTGGACAATTTCTCGGCGGGCGGACGCCAGTTTGGCTGAGGCTTGGTCGCGGATTTCGCCCGAAGGGTCGACGCAGCGATCGATTTCCTTTTCCAGTGAGGCGTGTTCCCTGACCGCCTCGGAGGTTTCCGCGAGGCCAGGGGCCTGTTCGGCGTTTCGTCTCAGGAAGCGAGCCGTCTGGCGTAAAATCTCGAGAATTGTGCGGACTTCGAGGATCTGGCCGACCTCAAGGACCCCGCCCTTTTCGGCCCGGGAAAGGGCGGAATTGAGATCGGCGGTGGCGCCCAGGGGGGGCGCTTGGTTGGCGTCGAGCAGGCTGCGTGCCTCGTCGGTTTCGCGCAAACGCGCGTGAAGTCCCTGCAGGGTCGGCTCGAAGAGACGGGCGGGCGTGATGGGCCGGAAAGTCGTGGCCGGGGAGGCCGGTGCAGTGACAGTGGAATTTTCCACCGCGAGGTTCTTCTCCGCTTCGGTCAGCCACTCCTGGCCCTGGGCGGTGTGGCATTGCTCCCGAAGAAGCGCCACGACCTTGGGCCATTCAAGAGCTTCGAGGGTTTCCTGGGTGACCCGAAATGCCATAGCCCCCAGTGTAGCGATGCGGGGAGTGGGCCGTTGGTCTCAGATTATTGGGCCCGCAAGCCGAAGGAAAGTCAATGGCGAGCAACCCGGAAAAACTCCCCACCGAGGCGGTGCTCGAGGCCGCCCGCGACCTCGATCGTCGGTCCACCTCGGAAGTGTTGAGCCTGATTCATGAGCAGGATGCCTTTGCGCATGCGGCGGTGGGTCGCTGCCTTACCCAGATGGAAGAGGCTGTTGACGTGCTGGCCACGGCGATCGCTGGGGGCGGACATTGGTTCAACGTGGGTGCCGGAACCAGCGGCCGCCTGGGCGTTCTCGATGCTTCAGAAATTCCGCCGACCTACGGGATGAACCCACGAGTCGTCCAAGCCGTGATCGCTGGCGGGGATCGAGCGCTTCGCCACCCGGTGGAGGGTGCAGAGGACGATTCGGCCGCTGCGGCCTTCGAGTTGCAGGAGAGAGGACTGGCTCCGGGAGACGTGGTTCTCGGAATTTCGGCCAGCGGTCGAACCCCCTATGTGATCGGTGCCATGGAGGCGGCCCGGGAGATTGGGGCCCGTAGGATCGCGATTACGTGCGACGCCAATTCATTGCTGGCTCAGTGCGGGGAGATCGCCATTGTTCCAGAGGTCGGTGCGGAGGTCGTGGCGGGGTCGACGCGCATGAAGGGAGGCCTGGCCCAGAAGATGATTCTGGCTGCACTTTCAACCGCGGTCATGGTCAAGCTGGGCAAAGTACGTGGCAATTTCATGACCCACGTCACGCCGGTCTCCAACAAGCTGCGGGGTCGTGCGGTAAGGATCGTGATGGAAATCACCGGAGTCGATAGTGCCCGGGCTCGTGATCTCCTGCGCGAAAACGAGGGCAGCGTCGAGAGAGCGTTGGAAGCGGCCGGTCGGTAACTCAGCGCCTTCCGGCTCGGATTTGGATCCCGCCTGTGCCGGGTTCGTTGCTCAGAGGCCAAAATGCTTTCGGATGAGCGCGAGACTGAGCCGGTCGGGTAGGACACGTCGGGCAAAGGGAACCAACCAAGCGCTATCGCCCACGGTGTAACGCGCCCGGGGAGACCGCGCGGCCAAGGCGCGTTCGATGCATCGGGCCACGTCGCTGGCCGGAGGAGCCTTGGGCAGGGACTCACGGATACACGTTTCGACCCGGGCCAGGGCGTCGCGGTACCCCGAGTTCTGCGGGGAAGTGGTCCAGTGCATGGCGTCATTGAAAGGTGTGTTGATGTCCCCCGGCTCGACGAGCGACACGTGAACGCCGAAGGGAGCCATTTCGTTCCGGAGTGAGCCGCTGAGGGCATCGACGGCGGCTTTGCTGGCCGAGTAGTGGGCCTGAAAGGGAATCGGCGCTCGGCCCGCGAGAGATCCCACCAGGATGACACGACCGCTTCGACGCTTACGCATCTCGGGCAGGGTGGCCCTCAGCACGCGAAGGACACCGAAGAAGTTGGTTTGAAATTGGGCCATGGCGGCCTCCATTGGAACGTCCTCTACGGCCCCATAGATCCCCATGCCCGCGTTACACACCACCGCATCGAGACCGCCGCATTCCTCGACAACCTGCGCGAGGCCTCGGCGCACCGATTCTTCGTCGCCCACGTCCATCACTACGAAGCGGATATCGCCCGAAGGCACAGAACTGTCCGAAGACACGGCACTGTCAGAAGGGAGAGGCGGACGTTCTCGCCGGCTTGTGCCGTAGACGCGCCAGCCCCGGGCGGCCAGGTGCTGGGCAGTGGCGGCGCCGATCCCGGAAGACGCGCCGGTGATGAGGACCGAAGGGTTCACGAGGTACCGATAAGGATTCCCGCTTCCACGGGGACCACATGGCCGGTAATCAAGTCAGAACCACTGATCAGTGAAAGGATGGCTTCGGCCACGTCGTCGGGCGTACTGACCCTTCCGAGGGGCGAGCGCTCAGCCATCACATTCTTGATGGTTTCGTATTGATCGCCGAGGGAGTCTCTCAGCCAACTGCCGTCCAGGAAACCCGGGGCTACCGCGTTGACTCGGATATCGGGTCCAAGTACTCGAGCCAGAGTCACGGTCAGATTATTGAGAGCGGCCTTGGATGCGCAGTAGGGAATGGATGTACCGGTGCCGATCAATCCAGCGACGCTCGAGGTCATCACTACTGCACCCCCACCATCGGCGGTCAGAAGCGCGCGCGCGGCCCGGGTGCATTGGAAAGAGCCACGCAGGTTTACGCCGAGAATATTATTCCAGTCGTCCTCGGTCACTGCGTCAAGATCGTCATGCGGGATGAAGCGTGTGGTTCCCGCATTGTTGACCAAGACGTCGAGGCGTCCAAAAATATTTTGGGCTTCGGCAACCATGGCCCTGCACGCCTTGTCGTTGGCCACGTCGGCCTGGAAAGCTTTGGCCTTGACGCCGTGTTCCGAGACGAGTCCGGCTACTTCCTCGGCGGCCTCGCGTGACCGATTGTAGTTCACGAGAACAGCGCAGCCCGCTTGGGCGAGTCGCAGGGCTGTGGCTCTGCCCACCCCGGTTCCCGCTCCGGTTACGATGGCCGCTTTGCCTTCCAATTGCATACGACACTCCACTAGATTGAATATCCGCGGTACGCGGAGAACTCGAAATCTCTCGACTGGTCCAGTTTACCCATCTCTGGCGAGCGGCTACCCTTTTGGCCTGACCAGAAGGTCTCCGAATCCGCATTTTTTCGTGGATCCATGCTCATTGAGCTCCAATGAATATGCGACGTTTCACCAGAAGCGCCAGAGAACCGAGGCCAACCCATGCGAAGAGAAATTTTCAGCGACGAGCACGAACATTTTCGCGAGGAGTTCAGGCGCTTCGCCGACGCGGAAATCGTTCCTCATATTAGCGACTGGAACGAAAAGGGAATTTGCGACCCGTCCGCTTGGCGGAAGATGGGCGAAGCCGGGTACTTGGGCGCGAATGCGCCCGAGGAATACGGAGGGGCCGGGGCCGATTTCCTCTTTAACGTGGTGGTGATGGAGGAGCTTGCCTATTCCCGGGCGCATGCCCCCCAGGCCTCGGTGCATACCGATATTTGCATGCCCTATCTGTCGACCTACGGTTCGGAGGCGCAAAAGGAGCGCTATCTCACTCGCGCCATCAGCGGTGAGTGTGTGCTCGCCATTGCGATGACCGAGCCCAGCACGGGATCGGACCTCGCCAGTATTCAAACCCGGGCCATTCGCGATGGCGACGAATACGTGATCAATGGCTCGAAGACCTTCATTTCCAACGGGCAGAGCTGCGGTCTCGTGATTGTGGTGGCGAAAACCGACCCCGATGCCTCACCGCCACACAGTGGTGTAAGCCTTATTCTGGTGGATGGAGAAGCTCCGGGCTTTGAACGCGGCCGGAATCTCAAGAAGCTTGGCCTGAAGGGCCAGGACACCAGCGAGCTCTTCTTCCAGGACTGTCGAGTGCCGGCGGCAAACTTGCTGGGCCAGGAGGGCCAGGGCTTCAAAATGCTGATGGAGAAATTGCAACAGGAGCGACTCTGTATCAGTGTGGGCTCGATCGCTTCGTGCCGGCGATCTCTGGACGACACCTTGGACTACGTGAAGGAACGAAAAGCCTTTGGTCGGGCCATTGGCCAGTTTCAGAACACGCAGTTCAAACTTGCCGAGCTGGCTTCCGAGATTGAAATCGGCCAGGCCTTTGTGGATAAGTTGTTGGCAGCCCACGTTCGCGGGGAAGAAATCGTATCCGAAGTCAGCATGGCCAAGTGGTGGACCACGGAACTGCAGCGGCGCGTTACTGCGGATTGCTTGCAGCTCTTCGGCGGATACGGATTTATGGACGAGTATCCGATTTCACAGGACTATGCCGATGCCGCAGTGCAGACGATCTATGGCGGCACCAACGAAATCATGAAGGTCATCGTTGCCCGCAAGCTGGGGCTGGGCTGAGCGGGCTCGCGTTCAGGCGGCTTCGGGTTGAACTGGGACGAGCTCTTCCAGCGGGTTTAATGCAGTCGGAACGGTGGCCAGTTTCGGGGGCACCCCAAGTGGTGCGGGGTTTTCGGCCAACTGCCCGGTTTGCATCCAATCCTCGACCAGATCGGCCAGTTCCCACTCGTCCTCGGTCCACTGGGTGGCTTGCAAGACGAGTTCCACCAACTGGTGCTCGGGTGTTTCCGCGCGATTGATTTCCAGGCCCTGCTCGGCTTTGATTGTCTGCATGAGACCTCCCCAGAAAGGTTTCATTGCAGATCGCATGCCAGCCATTGGATCTCTCGGAGAGATTTTTTGGATCTGGGTATTTCCCAATAACTCTGAGTAGTTAAGGCCCATTGGGTCGGGGTTGCCTGGCTTGGCCTGACTGGAGCGGGCTTGGGGAGAGGGTCCGGGGGCGTCGGGATTCCGACGGAGGTGGTGGGATCGCAACGGCCTCCATGGAACCCGCATGGGTTGCTAAGGTGGGGACCCGCCACTTGCCCCGAGGACAGGTGAGCGAGTTCAATGAGGAGATCCCGCGCGATGGCAGTAGAAGAAGGTCTGGCGCTCTACCAGTTCATGAGTTGTCCCTTCTGCGCACACGTGCGATCGGCGGTGGATGAACTCGGGCTCGAAATTGAGCTTCGAGATATCCATGCAACCCCCGGGTATGCTGAGGAACTGAGGGCGGTCATGGGCCGGTCCACGGTCCCAGTTTTACGGATCGCCGAAGGCGACGGGGAACCGCGTTGGCTCCCGGAGTCGACGGATATTATCAATTATCTCCAGCAACGTTTCGCCTGATCACCACGCCTGATCACCACTCCTAATCAGCACTAGGGGTGGCGTGTCCCGGGGTGGTGGGTCCAAGGGGAATCCAATGTGGGTTCAGGGCCGAACTCAGGTGGCGAGACTGGGAGCCAAGAAAGGGAGTTGTCGCAATGTCCGACTTTTGCACGAGTGATCGAGATGGCCCGATTCTGACGGTGACGATCAACCGCCCGGACGTGATGAACGCCTTGCACCCTCCAGCCAATCTCGAACTCGAAGAAATTTTCAACGAATTTGTGTCGGACCCCGGGCTCTGGGTGGCGATCATTACCGGTGCGGGGAATCGCGCTTTCTCCGCGGGGAACGATCTGAAATTTCAGGCCAGCGAAGGAGGCGGCGCGGTGACCGCACCGGTTACGGGGTTCGCTGGGCTGACCAATCGTTTGGACAACACCAAGCCAGTGATCGCCGCAGTGAATGGAGTGGCCATGGGGGGCGGCTTTGAAATCGCCCTCGCGTGCGATCTGATCATTGCCTCGGAGAACGCTGTCTTTGCCCTGCCCGAACCCAGGGTGGGATTGGCGGCGCTGGCCGGCGGTGTTCACCGCCTGCCCCGGCAGATTGGACTCAAGCGCGCCATGGGGATGCTGTTGACCGGGCGCCGGGTGTCCGCTGCCGAGGGATTGGAACTCGGGTTCGTGAACGAGGTCGTGCCCCCGGGCGAGGCGCTCGAGGGCGCGCGGCGATGGGCGGAGCAGATCCTCGAGTGTGCCCCGCTTTCGGTTCGGGGCAGCAAGCAGGCAGCGATGGATGGCCTTACCAAGGCGAGTCTCGGCGAAGCGATGGCGGGCCGTTATCCCCTGCTGGGTGAGATGGTGAAGAGCGAGGATTTCATCGAGGGCCCGTTGGCTTTCGCCCAGAAGCGAAAGCCGAATTGGAAAGGGCGCTGATCGGCATCCCTTCCTAGGGGGTCAACGGGGTCAACGGGGTCGGCTGGGCTCTGCCCATGTTCTCGGGTGCGACCGCCGCAGCCCGCCTAGGCCAGGTCTGCGGCGATGGCAGCTTCCAGCACCGCGAGTCCTTCGTCGATCTGCTGGGGGCTGATGATCAGCGGAGGGGCTAGCCGCACGTTCGAGGGCCCGGCCGAAATCACGAGTACTCCGGCCTCTTGGCACCGGCGGATGACATCGGCGGCGGGTCGGGGCAACTCCACTGCACGTAGATGCCCCGAGCCGCGTACCTCGACCACGCCGGCCGAACCCAGGCGCTCGGCCATGGCGTCAAGGCCGCGATCGAGCTGGCCCGCACCCTCCTGGGCCTTCTCGAGAATTCCGCCTTGAATCAGGGTGTCGAGCACCGCGCACGCGCAAGCGGCGGCCAGGGGATTGCCGCCGAAAGTGGAAGCGTGGGTCCCGGGCACAAGGGATGCGCCAACGCTCGCTCGGGTCAGCATGGCGCCAATCGGGATGCCGTTCCCCAGGGCCTTGGCGAGGGTCATGATATCGGGTTCGACCCCGCTGGCCTGGTGGGCAAAGAGGGGCCCGGTGCGCCCAATCCCCGTCTGCACTTCGTCGAAGATAAGAAGGCAGCCGTTCTCGTCGGCCAGTTCTCGCAGTCCCTGAAGAAAGCCCGGGGGGGGCGGCCGCACCCCGCTTTCGCCCTGAATGGGCTCAACGATGATTGCCGCTGTTCGCTCGGAGAGCGCATTGCGCGTGGCGGCCAAGTCGCCGAAGGGCACATGCATCACTCCCTCGACCAGGGGCCCGAAGCCCTCCCAATAGGCAGGCGTCCCGGTTGCGCTCAAAGCAAAGAGAGTGCGCCCATGGAAGGCCCCATCAAAGGCCAGGATCTCGAAGCGCGGTTCGCCCCGATCGTGGGCATGGCGCCGGGCCAGCTTGAGGGCGGCTTCGTTGGCCTCGGTGCCGGAATTACAGAAGAAGACCTGGTCGGCGAAGCAGAGCGCGGTGAGGCGCTCGGCCAGTTCGATCTGGGGTTCGTTCAGGAAGAGGTTGGAGACGTGCCAGAGTTTTTCGGCTTGATTGGCCAGCGCCGCTTGCACAGTCGGGTGACAATGTCCGAGCACCGCGGTGGCGATGCCACCCATCATGTCCAGATAGCGTTTCCCCTCGGCATCATAGACGTAGCAACCCTCGCCGCGCTCGATGTGAATCGCCTGGGGGCTGTAGTTCGGCGTGAGGACCTGGGTCATTCGGGCCTCCAATGCAAGGTTCGCGTCCATAGCGTGGCTCCGGCTTTTTCGGGGGATGCCCCAGGGTTCGGAAGGCTCGCGAAGATGAGAATAGCGGCCAGGGATGGATGCGCTTGTGGCCTCTTGGATTGCGGCACTAAACTGGTGCCTCGTAACTCAATCCTTTGGCGGACTTGAAACCAGTCGACTGGGAGACAATCATGATCCGAAGTTTGGGCGATGGAATTTGGGTACTGGATCACGACTTCAAGATGATGGGGATTCCGATCGGAACCCGGGCCACCGTGATCCGGTTGGGTGACGGTGGTTTGTTCCTTCATGCCCCAGGGCCCCTGTCTTTGGAATCGATTGATGCAATCAACGCCCTGGGTCCGGTTCGCTGTATCGTGGCACCCAATGACTTTCACCACCTCTACCTAGAGGAAAGTCACCGTGCGTGGCCCAATGCCGATGTGTACGTTTCCGCCGGTTTGCCCACCAAGCGCCCGGAGTTGACCTATGCCCATGTTTTGGGAGATGAAGTGCCGGCTGCGTGGGCCGGAGACCTCGAACAGGTGTGGATGCGCGGAGCCCCGAAAGTCAACGAAGTGGTTTTTTTCCATCCGCGCTCACGGACGCTCATCCTGACTGACCTGGCTTTCAACGTGACCGGATCCGTCCCTTTCTTGCTTCGGGTTTTTATCCTCATCAATGGAGTCGTGGGTCGACTCGCGATTTCTCGGCTAATGAAAGCGATGTATCGAGATCGGGGTTCAGCCCGCCCAGGCGCCGAGAAGATTCTCGCCTGGGATTTCGATCGGATTACTCTGTGCCACGGGGACGTGATTGAATCGGGGGCGAAGGTCCTGTTGGCACCCGAACTTGCCAGGTTTCTCGATTCCTGAATAATGCTGATATCCAACGAGGCCGATGTCGAAGATGCAGTCGACCGTGGGTGACAGGGAAAAGGGGCCGATGATCGCAAACCCGGGGGCTGAGAAGACCGCTTCCGGGTGGCGACGGGCACGACCCATGGATGTCTCGGAGGCCTTCGAACTGGCGGATAGTCTGGCCTTGGCCTTCCGCGACAATCCCCTGAACCGAGCGGCCATCCGTGGAAGCGCGTCGCGTCGGGTGCGTTCCAATCGTTGTGGCATGCGGGCCACGTTGGCGGCGGCCGGGGGTCGGGCCACGATATTGGTTCCTGCAGTTCAGGCGGGTGCGGGCCTCGGGGGGTTGATCGCTCTGGCGCCGGGCGGCTGGCCCTTGCCTCCTCCGCCGGTCTTCGCTCAACTCGAGTACTGGTTCGGCCAGGGGTTCGGAACCCTGCGCCGCTGGGGAAAGGCCTACCACGTACTCGCGGAGTTGCACCCGACTGAACCGCACTGGTATCTCCAACTACTGGGGGTCGCGCCCGAGGCCCGACGGAGGGGCATTGGCGCTGGCCTGCTGGAGGCGTGGTTGGAGGATGTGGACCGGGAGGGGGGCTCCGCCTATTTGGAGACCGATCGCCGGGAAAATCTCGGCTTCTACAACCGCGCCGGCTTCGAGGTGGTGGGCACCGAGGAAATTCTGGGGACGCCGATTTGGAGGATGGGCCGACCGCCCCACTGATTTGCGTGGGTGTGCTTTCTTTGGCCTGGGAAACTGGCACCATCACGAGATAAATTGGATTTCGGGAGACATTCATGCTGGGCATGCGGGCCGATGGAAAACGCGTTCGGGACATATCGGTGACCCGGCGCTTCATGCCCTA
>CAWVXN010000064.1:0-10583 GCA_963933695.1 uncultured Myxococcales bacterium
GCCCTTTGTGCCGGGGGAATTGCCCCGGCAGCCCGACCTCTCGCGAATTTTCCCGGCCCCGGAAGAAACGCCCTCCATGGCGGCCGGGGAGAGTGGCGGTTCTCTGGCCGCCGGAGCGGCCGGAGTGGGTCGCCCAGGCGCTGCGGTCCGGGGCAATGTGCGCTTGGCCCAGTCCGACGCAGGCGCCGAGGGAACCCTATTTATCATCGCCCGCCCCCAGGGCGCCTCGGGTGGACCGCCGCTCGCGGTGCTCCGGGTCGCGAGTCCCGAATTTCCTCTCGCCTTCGAGATCGGCCCCGACCAGGTGATGATCCCAGGCATGCGTTTCGAAGGCCCCATCGATTTGAGTGCGCGCCTCGACGGGGATGGAGATGCCATGACTCGAGACGAGGGGGATCCCCAGACGGGTACACCGTTGGGGGTGGTTCCGGGCTCGGTGGGGGTCGAATTGCTTCTCGGTTCTGCCGGATCGGCCTCACCCGGATTGCTCTCGGCGGCCCCGCCTGCCGGAGGCCGGACCAGCGTTCAGGGGACCATCCGCTTGGCGGAGTCAGCGGCGAGCCGGCGGGGGACGCTGTTTATCATTGCGCGCGCCCGGGGCGTGAAGCGGGGTCCGCCCATGGCGGTCCTTCGAGTTTCGACCCCCGGGTTTCCCTTGGACTTCGAGATCGGCCCCGATCAGGTGATGATTCCCGGCATGCGTTTTGAGGGTCCCATCGACCTCACGGCGCGTCTGGATGCAGATGGGGATGCAATGACCAACGAGGAGGGAGATCCGCAGACTCGGGAACCCCTGGAGGTGGTGCCCGGTTCTACCGGGGTGGAGATCCTGCTCCGGTAGTCGATTCTGCTAGTCGATCAAGCTAGTCGGTCCCGCTAACGGGGTCGTTCGAGTTCGTTCAGCCCTTCGAGGGTGCCCGCGACGATCAGGGTTTCGCCCTCTTCGAACTGGTCTAGGGCTCCCACAACGCGGACCTTGCCCCCGTCGTCGGAGCGTCGGCCGCGTACCAGGACCACCTGCACCCCCGTGCGCTCGCGAATGGCCAACTCGGCCAGGCTGCGCCCGAACATGTAGGCGGGGGCCAGAATTTCGCGCAACCAGAAGCCATCGCCCAAGTCGACGGTCTTGCCCCGACCCACGGCCGTCATGCTGCTTGAAAAGCCGCCCGCCAGGTCCCGGCGCAGTTGCTCGTTCTGGCTGGCTTCGACGATGTCCTTCTCGCTCACGGTGCCGAGCAGGGAGGTGGGGTCCACGGCATCCACGACGGCGATTTCGTCCAATCGGGTACCGCTGAATATTTGCATCACAACGGCAAGGTCGTTATCCGCTGTGACCGAAGGATGGCGGGTATCCACCAGGTCGCCGGCGACCACAAGATGGCGAAGCGCCTCCTGCTCGTAGATGAGTCGGCGAACTTCGGAGAGCGAGATCGCTCCGAGAAGCCTGCCCTGGTCGTTCTGCACGAAATACTGGGCGTGGTCGCTCTGGACAACCAAATCGAGGATGGCCTGGAAATTCGCTGACTCGGAGATGACCTCGGGCTGCTCGTCAATGACATCGCGCACGTAGAGCGATTTGAGGACATTGGGGTCGGCGCTCTCCTCAAGATCGACCCCCTGACGCCGAAGCTTCGAGGTGTAGATGGAATCCCGGGACAGAAGTTGTGACACGAGGCTGCTCACCACGCAGGCGCTCATCAATGCGGGGATGATATCGATGGTCTGGGTGAGTTCGAAGATGATGATGATGGCACTGATGGGGGCGTGGGTGGTGGCCGCGACGACGGCTCCCATGGTGACCAACGCATAGGCGCCCGAGGAGGCGGTGGCTCCGGGGAAATACTGGTTGACGAGGGTGCCGACCACTCCCCCCAGCATGGCGCCGAGGAAAAGGGAGGGCGCGAATACACCTCCGGAGCCTCCGGAACCAATGGTGATCGACGTCGCCACGATCTTGGTTGCCACCAGAGCCGCCATGGTGACGGCGGAGAGCGTTCCGGCCAGGGCCAGGGAAATCGTCGTGTAGCCGACGCCGAAAACCTGGGGCAGTTGCAGGCCGATCACGCCCACCATGGCACCCCCTACGGCCGCCTTCAGGTACTCGGGGATCCGCAGGCGCTCAAAGGCGACCTCGGTGAACGAGAGCGTGCGAATGAACGCGACGGCGACGAGTCCAGCCAGCACGCCCGTGGCCAGGTAGGGGAGTAACTCGAAGGGGCTGACGATCTGAAATTCGGGGACCTTGAAGGCGGGGTAGTTGCCCAGAAAGAAGCGTGAGGCCACGGTAGCGACCACCGAAGAGATCACGATGGGGGTAAATTGGGTGACCGCGAAATGGCCCACGATTACCTCGGCGGCAAAAATCGCCCCGGCAATCGGTGCATTGAATGTGGCTGAGATTCCCGCTGCAGCGCCGCAGCCCACCAGGGTGCGGATGCCCATGGTATTGAGTCCCATCAACTGGCCCAGAGAAGAGCCGAACGCCGATCCGATCTGAATAATGGGTCCCTCGCGTCCCACCGAACCCCCGGTTCCAATGGAGAGCGAGGAGGCCAAGGCCTTGATGGCGACGACGCGCCCGCGGATGATACCGCCGCGAAGGGCAACGGCCTTCATGACTTCGGGCACCCCGTGGCCGCGTGCCTCCCGTGCGAAGAAGTAGACGAGGGGCCCGACCAATAGACCACCGAGGGCGGGAATGGCGATCCTCCATCCCCAGGCGAGTTCGCGGGCGGCCTCTAAGGGGTCTTCGGGTTCGGCCAGCACCCCGGCCGAAAACATCTCCTGGAGACCCTCGATCCCCCCCCAAGCGCCCGCCTGAACGCTGCCGATCATGAGTCGGAAGACTACGGCCCCCAGGGCCCCCGCGAGCCCTGTGAAGATCGCCGCCACCACCATAAATAGGTGGCCGCCGCGACGGAAAAGTTGGGAACGGTCGGCGCCGGGATCAGTCATGAAGGGCTGCAGGTGAGGGCCCGGGGATCGGGCGGGCGCAGCTTAGCCCTCTTGGTGGAAGCCGTCGTGCACCGAGTGGGACGCCGGAAGGTTCGGCGTCGGTTGGCCGCTGAGCCGGGGGTTTCGCCTCGCCCTATTTCATGTTTTCCGGGCTTGGCGACCTTCGAACAGGGCCTGTTCAATCTGAGGCCTTCGGGCACTCCGCTCGGTGTACGCCGAGTCGGTGAGGGGTTGGCGGAAGACGCCCAACGTCTCGGGGACCGCCGCGCAGTTCGCCGAAGCCGAATAGGCCACGCGGAGATCCTTTACGCGTTCTGGCCAACTCTGGGCCAAAACCAGCTTTGCCTGACCTTTGGGAAAGAGAAAACTCGCCAGCGAGTCGACGGTAAAACGCCCGCTTGCCCCGTGTCGAGCCTTCTTACCCAAGAGGACGATGAATCCACAGGGAACTCGTAATTTCTGCGCCGGGCTCGTTTGCCGATTCCCGGTATCCGGGTTCTCTTCCGAGAGCATTCGTCCCAATTTTGCTCCGATCGGCGACGACTCGGGAGAAACAGAACGGACCACTGCCCGGACTTTCGAATCTAAGTGATGACCGCTGAGGAGGGGGTCGCCGAGGGGAGAGTCAATGGAGTCATGGGACCCACTGAGCGTCTCGTTTTCTGAGCCTGTGCTTGAAACACTCAGGTCGGGTCGATCGGTCTCGAGCGAGCTTGAGGTATTTTTTTGATTTCTTGGAGCTGCCATCTTCTCGTGCCTCACTGGGTTCTGTTCGCGACCTATTTTTTCCCCTGCCCGATCAGGCCTATGAATGGATTCCTGTTGCTTTCTCGCAAGAATTACACGGCATGCGCGTAACCTTCTTATACATGTAAAGATGACGTAGGAGTATTTACTAATTTGTAAGGTGTAAAACACTAGACGGGAAAGGTTTTAGATTAAGAAAATATAAAGACGGATATCGGCATAGGCGGGCGTAGAGAGCTTTCGCTTTCGAGAAGTTCAATTCTGAAGGGCATCTTCATTTTTGGACGAACAGCAGAAAGTCGGATTTTTTAGTCCCGGGAGATTTGAATTTGCAGACCCAGTGAGGGCCGATTCCCGGCGGGGCATCTGTTCGAACCCGTCGCCCAACGTGGATTTTGGCCGAGGCGCCGGACCGAGAGCTCTGTGGGGACAACAGGGGCGGGTGGGGAAGGCGAGAAAAGGCGAGGGAAGGCGAGAAGAGTGGCCCCATCGCGGGAAATTATTGCTCGGTGAGAGTCTCGGCTCGCTCGAGGAGCACCTCGACGATTTTCTCGTCGGCGCCCAAGGGCTCTGCGATCTTGAATGCGAGATCGGGGTGCCGGGCGGCGACTCGGGCGACGTCTTCCGGGATGGTCTCCCGGGTATGGCGCCCCGGCGCGAGGAAGTAAGGAAGAACCCAGATCTCTTCCGCCCCCTGTTCGCGGCAGGCGACCACGGCTTCTTCCAGGGTGGGCGAAACCATTTCCATGTGGGCGTGCTCGACGATCTCTCCCGGGCGCCGAGTTCGAACACGGGCGGCGACTTCGACGACGAGTCGGTTGGCGGCTTCTTGGCGACTGCCGTGATCGATCACAATGAGTGCGCGTCGGAGGGACCGTCGGGGGGACATAGGGCCAGCCATCACCAATAGGGAGCGGTGACCGTGAGATCACGATCCGCGAGGAGGAGGCAGGAGAGGCGAAGCCGCCCATCGATCCGGTTTCTTGTCTTGGCATCGGTCTCGCCCGGGCTTTCTGCGGCCAGATCCTCTCCGCCTTCGACGATCTGCATGCCACAGCGCGCACAGATTCCTTCCCCCGTGCACGTCTGGGCGACGGGTAAACCCGCTTCCCGGGCGGCTTCCAGGAGCGAGGTCCCCGGGGCGACCCGGACCGAGCGCTCCGATGGGAGGAATCGGATCAAATGATGCATGGACCAGAGAATACGGGAGCCCGGACCCCCTCGCCGCCTTTCTCCCACCCTCCCCGGGAGCGTTCCGGAGAGGCTTGGCCAGCCGAGCCTCTGTCCGATAGGATGGAGGCATGCCTTCTGCCGGCCTGTTAGTGATTGGCAACGAGATTCTTTCGGGGAAAATCGTAGATACGAATTCCCCATTTCTGGCCGGTCAGTTGCGCGAGTTGGGCGTCGATCTCGAGCGCATCCTCGTGATTCCCGACGTTGTGGACACGATTGCCGAAGAGACTCGGCGTTTTAGCGAAGCCTACGATCATGTCTTTACTTCCGGTGGCATCGGGCCCACCCACGATGACGTGACCATGGAGGCGATCGCCCAGGCCTTCGACCGGCGACTTGTTCTGGACGATCAAATCTGCGCGCGCATTGAGCGGACCCAGGAGGAGCCGTTGAACGATGCCATGAAGAAGATGGCGTTCATGCCCGAAGGAGCGAGCGTCATCGATGTGAGCGACCTCTGGTTTCCGGTCATTGTTCTGGAAAACGTCCACATCCTTCCGGGCATCCCACAACTTTTCGAAAAGAAGTTCAAATCGATTCGCGATCGCTTTGCTGGGGTCCCGATCCACTTGAAACGTATTTTCGTAACACGTCACGAGAGCGAAATCGCCGAAGATCTCCACGCGTTGCTCCGTGAGTTCTCCGAATTGATGCTGGGCTCATACCCGCGTATCGGCGAGCCCGATTACAGGGTCATGCTCACCCTTGAATCCAGGGACGCGGATTACCTGAAGCGCGCCGCCGAAGCCCTCTGCGCCCGGCTTCCGAGCGAAGTGATTCTTCGGGTCGAATAGGGCGCTGTCCTGGACCCCATTCCCTTGGACCCCATCCCCTTAGACCCCAGCCTGTTAGACCCGGGCCTGTTGGACCCGACCCGGTACGATCCCGTGCTTCGGGCCCTCGCCTACGGGCACCCGGCCCTGATGGTGCTGACCCTGGCTCTGGTTTTCCTGGCCTTGCGCGCGGGCCTCGCCCTGCGCCGCCGTCGCCAGCGCGGGGCCGGGAAGGCGCCGGGGGAACTTGCACGGCACATGGCCCTGGCCCGCCCGGCGGTTGTGCTCGCGGCGGTCGGGCTTGTCAGTGGCCCGGTCTCGGCTTGGTGGCTGCGCGGCTGGACGCCTCTACAGACGTTCCACGGTTGGATCGCTCTGGCGGCGGCGGGGCTTCTCCTGGCGGCGGGTTTCATGGGGCTGCGTCTCTCCCGGGGTGAGACCCGGGCGGTGGAACTCCACGGACGACTCGGTCTGTTGGCGGCGTTGGCGGTGGGGCTCGCGGCTTTTGCGGGCTTCGTGCTCTTGCCCTGAGCCGAGCAGGGGCGCCATGCAGGGGCTTCGTAGATTCAGAGGAATTTGGGCAACACGCGTTCGGTGAAGAGTTGGAAAGACCCGTGGCTGAGCGGAGCGCAGAGCAGGTATTCCAGGCCCATCTCCTCGCCGAGGGCTTGCAACTGGTCGATCACCTTTTCCGGGGTTCCATAGATCGCCACCCCGTCGAGGTAACGCTGGACGGGATCGGCTGACGGGTCGATCAGGAACTGGTCGGCCTTCTTGGGTGAGCCCGCCATCTTCGAGGGATTGAAATAGGAACCCACCGTCCAGGCGGCGCCAGCGCGGGCGATTTCCTCGGCTTCGGATTCGCTCTCGGACACCGCGATGAAACGGGCCATAGGAATTTCTCTTTTCTGTTGCCCGTGTCCGTGTTTTTCCAGGGCTTGGCGATAGTGGTCGTGCTTTTGAGCGATGTCGCTGTGGGTGGAGTGGGGGTCCATCATGATCGTGTAGCCGGACTCCGCCGCCCAATCGATGGCGGGTAGCGAAGAAGCGGCCACCCAGACCGGGGGGTGCGGATCCTGTTTCGGTTTGGGGAGAACCTCGACCTCATCGAAGGACCAGTGCTTTCCCTGCCAGCTCAGGCGTTCCGTGCGCCACGCGGCCACCACGATGTCCACGGCCTCACGAAAGCGCTCGGCGCTTTCGTCCAGAGGAATGCCGAACGCCTTGAACTCCACCGGATCGAAGCCCCGGCCCGCTCCCCAGTTGACCCGGCCGCCGGAAAGCACGTCGAGCAGGGCGACTTCTTCGGCCAGGCGCAGGGGGTGGTAGAGGGCGGCCAGGGAAACCGCGGTACCGATGCGCAGGTTCTTCGTGCGCCCGGCTACGTGCATCCCCATCATGTGCACCGAGGGACAGACGCTGTAGTCGGTAAAATGATGCTCGGCCAACCAGACCGCGTCGTAGCCCGTGCGGTCCATCACGTCGATGCGTTCCAATGCGCGCTGGTAGACAACCTCCAGGGAGTTGCGTCGCCCGGGCCAGCTGAAAAATTGAAGCACGCCAAACTTCATGGTCTTTTTCTCACTGTATGCCGAAGGGATCCCCGGTCGGGGCTAGAGCGGAGGCAGTACGTCGACGGCGCGTTGCCTGAGCCAATGATCGGCGAGCACCAGAGCCACCATGGATTCCACGATGGGCACAGCCCGCGGCAGGACGCAGGGGTCGTGGCGCCCACTGGCCGCAAGGGTGACGGCTTGGTTGTCCGTGGTCACGGTGTTCTGTTCGGCGTGGATGGTTGCGGTTGGCTTGAAGGCGACGCGCAGCACGATGGGTTCGCCGTTGGAGATGCCCCCCTGGATCCCTCCGGAACGGTTGCTGGTGGTGCGAGGCCGGCCATTTTCTCCCGGTACGAAGGGGTCGTTGTGCTCGCTGCCGGTCAGCGCCACGCCCGAAAAACCGCTGCCGACTTCGAAGCCCTTGGCCGCGGGCAGAGAGAGCATGGCGGCCGCGAGGTCGGCATCGAGCTTGTCGAAGATCGGTTCGCCGAGCCCAGGTCCCACGCCCCGGGCGACGCATTCCACCACGCCTCCCACCGAATCGCCCTGGCGCCGGACCGCGTCGATGCGCTCCACCATACGCCCGGAGGCCTCGGCGTCGGGACAGCGGGCCAGGCTTTCATCCACTTGTTCGGGAGTCACGGTTTCGAGGTCCACCCTGGCTTCGATCTCCTGGATGCGTTGCACCCAGGCCACGATTTCGATGCCCGCGACCTCGCGCAGGAGCTTGCGCGCGATGGCGCCGCCTGCCACTCGACCGATGGTCTCCCTTGCGCTGGCGCGCCCCCCGCCATGCCAAGCGCGAATGCCGTATTTGGCCTCGGTGGTGTAGTCGGCATGGGAGGGCCGGTAGAGATCCTTCATCTCGGTGTAGGCCGCCGGCCGGGCGTCCTGGTTGCGGACGAGCAGGGCAATGGGAGAACCGAGGGTGCGGCCCTCGAAGAGGCCCGAGACGATCTCGGCCCGGTCGGCTTCCTGGCGCGGGGTGGTGAGCCGGCTCTGGCCGGGTCGACGGCGATCGAGCTCGCCCTGGATTTCGGCGACGTCGAGGGCGAGCCGGGGCGGGCATCCGTCCACCACGACGCCCACCGCTCCGCCGTGGGATTCGCCGAAGGTAGTGATCCTGAAGACTTTTCCGAAGCTGCTGCTCACTTTGGCCCCTTGGGATGACGGCCCCGAGGTTACCCGTAAAAGCCTGCGGTCGCCCCCGGGCTGGGCTTGTCGCTAGGATGGGCCGATGCCTCAGCAAAACCCCACCCCCCTCGCCCCGGACCCTCTTGCTAGGCAAGAGGGTCGGGAGACCTGTTACAGCTGTTTCAAGCCCCAGCCCCTCTGCTTGTGCGGGCGAGTTCGGCCGGTGGCGAACCGAACCCGAGTCACGATCCTCCAGCACCCCCGCGAGCGTTTCCACGCGATCGGGACTGCCCGGATCGCGCGCCTCGGCTTGGCGAATTCCGAGGTTTTGTTGCCCCGGGCCGTGGCTCCCCGGAGCCTGCGGATCCCCGTGAAGCTGGCCCCGGGGAGCGCCCTGCTCTTCCCCGGCACCGGCGCTCGGGACTTGGCCGAGTTTGAACCCGAAGAGCGGCTCCCCGGCCTGGTGGTCCTCGACGGGACTTGGTCCCAGGCGCGGAGCCTGTTGCGCGAGAATCCTCACCTGGGGGCTCTACCCCAGGTCAGGCTGAACCCCACGGCCCCCAGCCGTTACCGGATCCGTAAGGAACCCCGGGGCGGGTACGTGTCCACCATTGAAGCCATCGTCCAGGCGCTCCAGTTAATAGAGCCCGAGACCCTGGGGCTCGATGGCCTGATGGGGGTCTTCGAGACCATGATCGATGAGCAGATCGTCTACGCCAATCGCAACCCCCGCCGCCCCCTGCGAAAGATGGCCCGTCGGATCCAGCGGGCAGAGGAGAGGCCCGGGGGCCAAGCTTCCCGGCTCGATGGCGTATGATTCCGTCCGGAATTAGAGCGGACTCCAACTCCCAATCCTCGACCCCTTTCCCCTCTAACACCCTATCCCCTCTAACACCCTATCCCCTCTAAAACCCTATCCCCTCTAACCTCCCCCCGATCCCTCAACCCGGATTCGCAAACTCCCCAGGAGCACGCAATGAGCGAATGGATTCACGATCTCTTTAGCGGCCGTCCGTGGTGGATGAACGCGGCAATGGTCTTCTGCGCCTTCATGGCCTTCGTCTACATGCCATGGGACATTTTCTGGAAGCCCGTAGAACTCGACCAGGAAGTTTGGTTCGGTGTCATGTTCACGGGCTGGGCGGCGAAGTGGACTGCCCTCCCCCATTGGTTTATCTACGCGGCATTGGCCTACGGATTTCGCCGCCGGCGTTCCTGGATGCGCGTGTTGGCGCCCGCCTACGTGGCCCAGGTGGCGATTGGGATGTTGCTCTGGCCGAATTTTCAGTACGGCTCGTGGACGGGTTTTTTCCTGGGGCTGATTTCCGGAGTGCCCTTCGCGCTGCTCACTCTCGCATTTTGGAATGCACGCGATCACTTCGTCCATCGCCGAGGTTCCCTTCGTGAGCGCTATGGGGAATGGGCGGTGGTGACTGGGGCCTCGTCGGGTATCGGTCTGGAGTTCGCCCGGGCTTTTGCCCGGGACGGGATTCACTGCGTACTCGTGGCGCGACGCCTGGAGAAACTCAACGCCCTCGCGGCCGAGCTCAAAGAGCAATTTCAAGTCGAGGTGCGCGTGGAGGCGGTGGACCTCGCCAGTCCCGAGGGTCCCGATCGCGTAGCCGATGCGGTGGCGGATCTCGATGTGGGTATTCTGGTCAACAATGCGGGGATCGGATACGCGGGGCGCTTCGACAAGCAGGAGGTGAGCCGCTTGCGCGAAATGGTCAACCTCAACTGCATGGCGCCGATGGTTCTCACGAGCCGTCTGCTCCCGGCCATGCGGGATCGTCGCCGGGGTGCGGTGATCATGACCGGCTCGGTGGCCGGGCGACAGCCCCTCCCGCTGCACGGTGTCTACAGCGCGACCAAGGCCTTTGATCTGTACCTGGGTGAAGCGATCTGGGCCGAAATGCGCGCCGATGGGATCGACGCGCTGGTCCTCGAGCCCGGCCCGACCTTGACCGAGTTTCAGCAAGTGGCGGGAGAACTCCCTCACGACGGCGCAACGGCGAGTAGCGTGGTGAACGCGGCCCTGGACGCCTTGGGGCAACAGCCCTCGGTGGTGGCGGGGTGGTGGAATTGGGTACGCGCCAACCTGGCCTCACGTTTCGGGTCCCGGCCCTTGGTCGCCTACGTGGCACGCCACATCATGGAGCGCCAAACCCCCAAGGAAATGCTTTAG